>JAVBTW010000115.1:0-3808 GCA_031555975.1 Eubacteriales bacterium | reverse complement strand
GGGAGATCCTGAGCGCGGTTGGGATTGGCGAGGACCGGCTGTCCGGCATCGTGCCCAGCGGACAGGTGATCGGCGCGCTGCTGCCAGACGCCGCGGCGGCGCTGGGACTCAGCACGGACACGCTGCTGGTGGCGGGCGCTCACGATCAGTATTTGTGCGCAGTGGGCGCGGGCGCGCTGACGGATGGCGATGTGTTCTTATCCAGCGGCACGTGCTGGGTGGTGGCCGCCATCAGCCTGCGCCGGCCGGATCGGTTCTCCGTCAGCCGCAGCGCGCTGCCCGGACTGTGGGGTGCGCTGCAGTCTCAGGAGACCGGCGGCGAGGCGCTTGAATGGCTCAGGCGGCAGGTGCTTGACGCCGGGCATCGGGACTACGATTGGATCAACGCTGCCGTGTGCGCGGCCCCGCCCGGCGCTCGGGGGCTGAGCTTTTATCCACTGCTGACGGGCAGTGCGCACCCCGCGCCCAACGACGAGGTGCGCGGCGCACTTATCGGCTTGTCATCGGCCACCGACCGAGGGGATATGGCCCGCGCCGTCATGGAGGGCGTGTGCTTTCAAACGCTGTGGATGATGGAGGCGTTCGGCAGGTCCGACCTCAAGGCCATCAGGATGACCGGCGGCGCGCTGTATTCCAGGGCGTGGGTGCAAATGGTGGCGGACATCGCCAACCTGCCGGTCTCCGCCCCCGGGCTGGCCGATGCCGGATGCACAGGGGCGGCGATACTGGCCGGGGTGGCTGCGGGCGTGTTCCCTGAGGCCGCGGACGGCTGGAGCGCGGTGAACCGGGGTGGCCGCGTGATTGAGCCAGGCCCGGACGCTGCGGCCTATCGACCGCTGTTTGAGCGGTACAAACGCAACTACGGTCTGCTGGCGGGCATGTATGAATAGACGGACAAGGAGGGCGCGCGATGGCGCTATTTGAGCTGACGGCGCGTGACAGGTCGGTGTACGAGGAACAACTGCGCCCGTTTCTGCCTGACGAGATGATCGATATTCACACCCACGTGTGGCTGGACTCGCTGCTCAAACCCGTGCAGCCGGGGCCGGACGAGAAGCGCCGGACGGTGACCTGGCCCAGTCTGGTGGCCAAGGACAACGCCATCGAGGACCTGGATGAGACCTATCGGCTGATGTTTCCGGGCAAGCGCGTCGAACCGCTGATGTTCGCGGGCTGCGGCAGCCGGGAAACCCTCGACGCCTGCAATGCGTATGTGTTGGCCAGCGCCCAAAAGACGGGCTACCCGGCGCTCTATTATGCCAGTCCGGAGCAGTCCGCGGAGGAACTGGAACAATGCATCGTGCAGGGCGGTTTTCTGGGCGTCAAGTCCTACCTGGACCTGTCGCCGCGGTATCTGCCCGAGGACGAGATCCGCATTTTCGACTTCTTCCCGCCCCACCAACTCGCGGTGTTGGACCGGCTGGGGCTGATCATGATGCTGCACATTCCGCGCCGCAAGCGGCTCAAGGACCCGGTGAACCTGGCGCAGATTCTGGAGATCAAGCAGCGGTTCCCGGGCATTCGGCTGATCGTGGCCCACATTGGGCGCGCATACTGCCAGGGCGACGTGGGGAACGCGTTTGAGGTATTGGCTGAGGCGCCGGACCTGCTGTTTGACTTCTGCGCCAATACCAGCGAGGACGTGATGTTGCGGGCGCTGGAGGCGGTCGGACCGAATCGGCTGCTGTTCGGCAGCGACCTGCCCATCACCCGCATGCGGATGCGCCGTATCGAGGAGAACGGCGCCTACATCAACCTGATTCCACAGGGACTGTACGGCGATCCCAATCAGGACAGCCACCTGCGTGAAGTGCCGCAAGCCGAAGGCGCGCTGTTGACGTTCTTCATGTATGAAGAGTTGCTGGCCTTCAAGCGCGCAGCCCAGCGCGCCGGGCTGACCCAGTCGGATGTCGGGCAGGTGTTCCATCACAATGCGCGCCGCGTGCTTGACGATGCCGCCCAATCGAGGAGGTGTTCCCGATGAACGACCGGTACTGGAGCATTGCCGAGGAAGTGCACAAGACCGAATCGGAGGCGTTGGATCAGGCGCTTCGCCGGATGGATCCGGCGGCCTTTGCCCGTGCCGTGGAAGCCTTGGCCGCGGCCGGCCGCATCGCGGCCAGCGCCTGCGGGCATTCGGGGATTGCGTGCCAGCATTTTGCGCACCTGTGCTGCTGCATCGGCCTACCCGCACGGTTCATCTCACCTGCGGAGGCTGTTCACGGCGCGATGGGATTTGTTCAGCCGGGGGACGTGATGCTGCTGGCCTCCCGGGGCGGCAAGACATCGGAGTTACTGCCCATTTTGCGGATTTGCCAACAGCGTGGTGTCGTCGTCATTGTGGTCACCGAAAACGCGCAATCTCAGCTGGCCGAAGGCGCGGACATCGTGCTTCGGATTCAGGTCACCCGGGAAGTGGACCCGCACAACGCCCAGGGCACCACCAGCTTTACGGTGATGTCCGTGCTGTTTGACGCGCTCCAATGCGCGCTGATGGACAGAATCCAGTTCAACAACGGCCAGTTCGCCCTCGTGCATCCGGGTGGCGCCGTGGGCGAGCGCCTCAATCCATGATGCGTATCCCACAGCATGGCCAACGAGTGGCCAGGGTACGACAGCCGGAGCGATCGGGCCGTCATCTCGCCCAAGTGGTCTATCCACAGCGGTGTGGGAACCGCGAACACCACATTCATCTGGCACATGTGCGGTGAAAACCAGGAGTTTGACGACATGGACGGCGTTTTTGCGAAGGACATGAAATGAGTTCGCAGTGGCATCTTTGCGCCGAGACGGGACGGAAAACAGAAAGAGAGCCCACGACTCGCACGAGCAGTGGGCTCTTACCAAAGTAAGGATTTGAGGCGTAGCGCGTTGGAGTCAACTTTGATGCAGTGGCGTCCTCATTTGACAAGCAAGCGCTTCCATAAGAATTGCCAAAGCAGTTCTATCCCCATTCGGGCTCATTTCACAAACAACGAGATCAGATTGAATGCGTTCATCACGGGCAGCATGATGACGGCTACGGTGGACATCATCTTGATCATGATGTCCTGGTTCGGGCCGACGACATCCTTGTAGCCGTCGCCGACGGTATCGCCGATGATGGCTGCGTTATGCATTTCTTTGTAGCCCGCCTCGCCGTATTTGGCGACCAGCTCAGCCTTCTGGGACTTGATGTACTTCTTTGCGTTGTCCCAGGAGCCGCCGCTGTTGGCCGTGGAGGTGGCCATCACAACTGCGTCAAGGATGGTGCCCAACAGGAACCCGCCCACGAACATCGGCCCAAAGATGAATCCGCCGATGATCGGAGAGAGCAGAGAGACCAACACCGGCTTCTTCATCTCCGCGATGGCGCTCTTTGTGCAGATGTCGATGCAGCGGTTGCTGTCGGGCTTTGCCTTGCCGGTCAGGATGGCGGGGTTTTCTTTGATCTGTCTGCGGACTTCGTCAACCCTCTGGCGGGCGTTGTTGCAGACCGCGTTCAGCATTTCGCCGGACAACCAGTGCATCATGCCAACGCCCATGAACGCGCCGCCCAGCGACAGGTAGTTCAGGATGTTCAGCACACCGTCGCTCTCGCCGCCGTTGGCAAACGACATCATCATCGCCAGCGCTGCAAGCACGCCGGAGCCGATCGCAAAGCCCTTGCCGACCGCAGCAGTGGTGGTGCCCTGGCTGTCCAGGCTGTCGGTGATGTTGCGCACTTCCTCGTCTAACCGCGCCATCTCGGCAATGCCGCCTGCGTTATCAGAGATGGGGCCATAGGTGTCCACGGTGACAGTGGCAACGACGAAGGACAGCATGCCGA
>JAVBTW010000235.1:0-5853 GCA_031555975.1 Eubacteriales bacterium | reverse complement strand
TACACCCCCGAGACACTGCGCATCTTCCTGTACATCCTGTTTGGATCCATCGCGCTGCTGGCTGTGGCGCTGATCGCGGTGTACCTGATCTATCGCAAAAGATCGAAGGACACTGCAGCGGTGATGGCGATGCTGTGCGTGATGCCCAACGCCGGATTCTTCGGCATCCCGATCATCCAGGCGCTGTACGGCGATATGGGCCTTTTATACCTGTCGGGCTACATCGTGGGGTTCAATATCGTGCTGTGGACCGTGGCGGTGACCATGTACACCGGGCTCAATCCCCAGGCGCTGAAAAACCTGCTCAACCCCGGCATCGTATGCGCCGTGCTGGGCATCGCGCTGTTTCTGTTGCGTGTCGCGCTGCCCACGCCGGTGCTGGGCACGATCAACCAACTGTCAGGCATGAACACGCCGCTGTCCATGCTGATCCTGGGCGCGCGCATCGCAGCGCTGCGGCCCAGCTACTTAAAGGACGCCCGGATGTGGCTGTCCATCGGCATCAAGCTGATCGCGCTGCCGCTGCTGGTGCTGTTGGCATTCCGGTCGATCGGCGCCTCGGGCATGACCTTGATGATCCTGGTCTGCTGCAGCGCCATGCCCACGGCGGCCGCGTCGCAGATGATGACCGAGCGCTACGGCGGCGACGTGATGCTGAGTGCAAAGGGCACCTGCATCAGCACGGTCTGTTCGGCTGTCACGCTGCCGGTCATTTTGATGGTGACGAACTGGTTTGCGTGAGTACGGCGAGCAATGCGCCGCATGCAGGTCATCCGTTTCCCCATCGCGTCATCCTGAGCGCAGCGAAGGACCTCCCCGCGTCAGGCGACGTACGTGTGAGACGTCCGCTCACGCGTGGGGGGAGGTCCTTCGCTGCGCTCAGATGACATGACGGGGGCTGGCGTGAACCTCGCCCTTCACTCCGTCTCCCGCATCTTCTGCTTCAGGTACGCATTTACCCGCCCGTTGCTGGCCAGCACATTGCCTGTGACCTCGCAGTCCGGCTGCCCCGGCCAACCCTCGGCGCATCCGCCCGCCTCGCGCAGGATCACGATCCCGGCTGCAATGTCGTAGAGGTTCAGGCCCAGCTCCACGAACGCATCCTGCCGCCCGCAGGCGATCATGCACAGGTCCAGCGCCGCGGAGCCATATCGCCGCACATCGCCCACCGCGATCGCGTTCAGCAACCGCATCATGCGCACATGGTCGGTTTCGCTGCGGTGGCAGAATGTGATGCCCACGATGGCGTCGTCCACATCCGCAACGTCCGACACATGGATCTTTTCCCCGTTCCGGGTCGCGCCATGGCCCTTGCGCGCCAAATAGACCTCGTCCAGCACCGGCCAATATACGCAGCCCAGCACCAGTTCTCCGCCCAAGCGGTATCCGATCGAGACCGAATAGACAGGCAGATCGCGGATGAAATTCGTCGTACCGTCGATGGGGTCCACAATCCAGGTGCCGCCGGTCGTGCCCTCGCCAGACGCGCCGTATTCCTCGCCGAAAAACGTGTCCTCTGGGCAGACCGAAAGCAGCGCCTCTCGGATGAACCGCTCGGTCCGCTGGTCCATCTCGGTCACATAATCGTGCTTCGCCTTGCGCTCCACCCTGAAATCGCGGCAGGACAGCAAGCGCTGCCCCGCGTCTCGCGCCACGCGCCCCGCCAATTCCAGCTTCTGTTGCAGATCCATGTTTAACGCACCCCTATACATCATCGCTCAAAACTGATACAATCATAGCATATTACGAGGCGAAAGGTGTTACCATCATGAAAATGATCTCATGGAACGTGAACGGACTGCGCGCCTGCCTGACGAAGGGCGACTTTATGCAGAGCTTCCGAAATCTCGACGCGGACATCTTCTGCCTGCAGGAGACGAAAATGCAGAAGGGACAGGCCGAAATCGACCTGCCCGGCTATGAGGAATACTGGAACAGCGCCGACAAGAAGGGCTACAGCGGCACTGCTGTGTTCACGCGGGTAAAGCCGCTGAGCGTTCAGTACGGCATCGGCATCGACGAGTTTGACCACGAGGGCCGCGTGATCATCTGCGAGTTTGACGACTTCCATTTTGTGTGCTGCTACACCCCCAATTCCCAGGACGAGCTGCGCAGGCTCGAATTCCGCATGCGCTGGGAGGACGCGTTCCGGGCGCGGCTGTGCGAGCTGGACAAAGTCAAACCCGTCATCCTGTGCGGCGATCTGAATGTGGCCCACAAGGAGATCGACCTGAAAAACCCGCGCGCCAACCGCCGCAACGCAGGCTTCACCGACGAGGAGCGCGGCAAGCTGACCGCGCTGCTGGATGCGGGATTTGTGGACAGCTTCCGCCACTTCTACCCCGACAAGCTGGCAGCCTACAGCTGGTGGAGCTACATCGGCGGGGCGAGAAGCCGGAACGCAGGCTGGCGGATCGACTATTTTGTCGTTTCGGAAAAGCTGAAGGGCCGCA
Source organism: Eubacteriales bacterium (assembly GCA_031555975.1). Taxonomy (GTDB): domain Bacteria; phylum Bacillota; class Clostridia; order Christensenellales; family Aristaeellaceae; genus JAJDGF01. The sequence goes on along the minus strand of JAVBTW010000235.1, from coordinate 3,400 downwards.
TGGTGGACGCGAAGATTCACACAGACGTATACGGCTCGGACCACTGTCCGGTGGAGTTGGAGCTAAAGTAGAGCGCCCTTCGTCAAGGTGTATGCGTGAGATGCGGTCATCCCGATGCCGCCACCGGATGACCCTTTCGTGTGGCACACACGCCTTCCCTTTTGCGATTTCTTGGCAAATATTGCGTAAATCGCTTGTTTTCGTCATATATTTGTAATATAATAGCGGGGTGCGCTTCTTTCCGAAGGGCCAATCAAGGCAAGGAGGAGCATCCATGCAAACAGTGCGACCGACCCTGCGCGGCCTCTTGGCTGCGCTGTTGACCACAGTATTCCTGTTGACCTGCCCGCTTCTCGCGATGGCCGAGGACGTGGCCGCAGTGGCAAGCGCCAACACCTACATTTACAAGTCCGCCAAGACCAGCGCAAAGAAGGCCAAGGTCAAGAAGGGCACGGCTGTGACCGTCATCTCCACCAACGGCAAGTGGGCCAAGGTCAAGATCAACAAAACTGCCGGATACATGATCAAGAGCAAGCTGAAAACACAGGCTGGCACAGAGAATCCGGCGGACGCCGAATTCACAGGAGACGAACAGCCCGTTGACGACGAATCTGACGCCGTCACCCTGCAGCCAGGAGATATGGGCGACGCGGTAAAAAAACTGCAGACCCGGCTGAAAGCGCTGAACTGGTTCCACGGCACCATCGGCGGCAACTATCAGAACTTGACCACCAACGCGGTGAGGGAGTTTCAGGCGGCAGGCAAACTTGACGTCACCGGCGTTGCCAACGCCGCGACGCAGAAGCTGCTGTATTCGTCCAAGGCGCCAAGATTGGATCTCTCAGACATCAGCACCGCCCAGCCCGCCAGCGGGGCTGTAAAGGAAATGGACTGGTGGCAGTCCGACATCTCTTCGATCTTCGCCCGCGGCGGCTACGCAGTGGTGACCGACGTAGTGACGGGCATCAGTTTCCGGGTGTATCGCGGCGGCGGCACCAACCACGCGGATGTACAGCCTGCAACGGCAGCCGACACGGCGGCGATGAAAAAGTGTTATGGCGGCAGTTGGTCTTGGAACCGGCGGGCGATCTGGGTGAGCATCGGAGGCAACCGCTACGCAGCGTCCATGAACGGCATGCCCCACGGCAGCGGCTCGATCAGCGGAAACGACTTCAACGGCCACTTCTGCATCCACTTTACCAACAGCCGCACCCACGGCAGCAACAAGATCGATCCGCAGCACCAAGCCGCGATCCAACAGGCGCTGCAGGCGAGATAACGCGTTCATGCGGTTATGCCGAAGCTGCGGATAACCGTTGGTTGACAACCCGGCCATCACCTGCTATACTCATTCCATACTTTACACAGAAAAGGGGTTTGTTTGTATGTCGGCCGTGTCTATTCAGAGGTACAAAAACTGAATAGAGCCCAAGGGAACGCAGCCAGCGGGCGATGCCTGCTTTGTTTCTGTGTCCCTTGACAGACACGCTTGACAGACTGCCGATCAACACAGAGCATCGATCGCAGCGCGCCGTGTGGACGCGCTGTTTTCATGCCCGCACGGCGCATGCGCGTCTGTCGCGGGCATTTTCCATCCAGACAGCAAGAGGAGGATACCGCCTGATGCCCATCATCAAGACCCAGAACCTCACCAAAACATTCCGCCGGTTCGAGAAATCGCCCGGCCTACGCGGCAGCATTGAGAGCCTGTTCCATCGACGGTATATCGAAAAAAAGGCCGTCTCCGGCTTTGACCTCACCGTCGAACCAGGCGAGTTCATCGGCCTCATCGGTCCCAACGGCGCAGGCAAGACCACACTCGTCAAGATGCTCACCGGCATCATCGCCCCCACCTCCGGCGACATCGACGTGCTGGGCTTCTCTCCCAACAAGCTGGAGAACGCGTTCAAGCGCCGGTACGCGGTCGTCATGGGCCAAAAGAGCCAGTTGTTTTTCGAACTCACCGCCGCCGACACCTTCCAACTGTTTCAGGCGCTGTACGAGATCCCCGATGATCAATACCGCCGCAACGTCACCTACTTCACAGAGCTGTTTGCCGTCCAAGACCTGATGAATGTCCAGGTCCGAACCCTCTCCCTGGGTGAGCGGATGAAGCTGGAGCTGATTGTCGCGCTGCTGCACGACCCCACGGTGCTGTTTCTGGACGAGCCCACCATCGGCCTGGATGCAGTCGCCCAACGCCAGATGCGCGGCTTCCTGCGCCAGGTGAACCAGGATAAGGACACCACCATCTTGCTCACCTCCCACTACATGGAGGATGTGCGCAGCCTGTGTCCGCGCAGTGTCGTCATCAATGACGGCCAGAAGCTTTACGATGGCGCCACCGACGCGCTGTTTGATGCCTATCAGACCCATAAGCGCATTACGCTCCAGTTTGCCAGTGAGACCGGCTTCACAGCGCCAGAGAATACAGAACTGGTGGTACGCGGACCGTTAAAGGCCGTGCTGCTGGTGCCCAAGTCCGAGAACGGGCACATTCTGGCGGACCTGATGCGCGCGTACGACGTACAGGACGTGACGGTGGAGGAGGACGACATCGGCGCGGTGGTGGAGCGCATCTACGCCCGGGGAGGTGTCAGCTGATGCGAAAGTACCTCGCTGTGGCCGGTATCACCTTCAAAGCCCAATGGGTTTACCGGTTCGACGTGGCGTTGAGCGCCGTAGGGATGCTGAGCCGCATCGCCTTTGCCGTGATCCTGTGGGGCGCGATCTATCAGACCAGAGACGCCGTGGCGGGGCTGAACCTGCAGGCCATGCTGAATTACTATGTGCTGATGGCGCTGCTCAAAATGCTGGACATGTCCAACGGCGTGATCAGCGAGGTGTCCGACCGTGTGCGTAGCGGCACGTTTTCTAAGTTCATGACCATCCCCGACGAGCCGCTTTTCCACTTCATTGCCCAAACGTTGGGCGCGGCGGGCTACTATGCGCTGTTCATGATCCCGGCAATGGCATTCTGCACAGTGGCGTTCCAGATCGAGTTTTCGCTGAACCACGGCCTGGCGGCGATCGTGTGCGGATTGCTGATGGCGCTGCTGGGACTGGTGTTCATGATCTGCTATCAATTCCTCATCGGCATCATGGCGTTCAAGTTCGGCGATACGGGATTTTTTCGCCACGTACAGGGAATCGTATTGGACTTTAGCACGGGTGCGCTCGTACCGCTGGCGCTGCTGCCCGGCACAGTGCAGCGCTGGCTTTCGTTCCTGCCGTTTCCGCATGTGCTGTACACGCCCGCGATGCTGCTTTCCGGGCGGATCGGCATTCGGGAGGGATGGATGGGCCTGTTGACCTTGTTGCTCTGGACTGCCTGCATGGCTGCGCTTGCGCAGTGGGCATACGACCGGCTTCGGGTGCGATATGACGGGGTGGGCGTATG
>JAVBTW010000347.1:0-21862 GCA_031555975.1 Eubacteriales bacterium | reverse complement strand
GGATGAATCTGCTGACATTTCGGACCAAGGTGGGCATTTGCGGGACTTTGGAACTGGAGTACGAAAGCTTGTTCGGATCCGATATGCCGCTGGAACTGTTGGCCCGAGCGTACAAGTCGCTCACCGCGTCTTTTGAGTTGTAGTTGCTGTTGGCCTTGAAGGTAGCCACGACCTTGCTGGCCTCAGCGCCGGTTGTATCCGTGCAATACCGCACGATCCGCGCATCGTAGGCGAGGGCAAGCGGATATTGGTAATGGACATTCAACGCGGTCTCCTGCACCGTTGAAAAGACATCTTCAGTCGTAAAAGGCGGCAGATGCAGTTCCACGCCAATTTCATGCCCAATGTCCTTGGTTTTTGAGTGGGTCTCGCTCATTTCCTTACTCCAAACATAGGCATAGGTCGTGGTCGATTCGATCTTGAGTTTGCTTTCCGCCGGGAGCAACTTGCCGATCGGAACCTCAAGCCCGACCGTGACGGCCTCGGAAATGGACTTCGAGTAGGATTGACTGGTTGTATGGGACGTGGTCTCCTGAAAATTTACAGTGGTTCTGCATGGTACCGTAACCGCTTGATCGGACTTGTTGATGCCATGTTTCATGAGCTCAGGTTCTTGCATGATGGTGACGGCTGACTTCCTCCATGTCTCCGCATCGATACCGCTGTAAACCTCGGGCGTCACGACCGGGACGACGCGAAAATTGGACAGCACCACGGCATAGCGCACCGTTCGTTGTACGCCAAGGCCGCTGGAATAGTAGATGTAATTGGGTATATAACCGAACATGTACATCGCCGGGCCGGGATCCGTGGCCTCCTGCAATTCCTTGCAATGCTTTGTTTTCGCTGCATAGGACGTCGAAGGCCCATACGGGCTTGTCGTGGTGATCCTCACCGTGATGTCTTCTATGCCCTTGACGAGCTCCTCGTCGGCTTCTTTGATGGACTGGGCAATACCCCACCTGGTTTCGTATCCGGTATAGTTCTCGTCCTTCGCGTAAAAGTTGGCATAGTACTGGTTATGATCGTTGACATAGGCGATCGCGGTGCCCAAATTCATCCAGCGCCGCAGTGTAGATGAAGCGCTGTCCCCTTCGACCGGATAATTCGTCGTGAACATGGACCACAACAACTGGTTCAGATTCGGCTGTTCTGTCATGACCAGCGGGAAATAGCGCACACCGCCAATGTTGATGTCCTGGGGTATGACCGCCGTGGCATGCGGCATCATCAGCAGCGCCAACAGCAACGCCAATGCGGACAAAAAGCTCAGCTTCCTTTTCATACACCAACCCTCCATTCCACACAGAAAGATCAAATCCGCGCCGAATCAATGTGCATTGATCGTGGCGCGGCATGTGAGACCAAACTCGCGGCCGGTTATTCCCCGCTCGGCGCCAGATTCTGAAGGGTCCAAACGCCGTCCACCTGAAGCTGTCCGCTCTCAAACACCCAAATGTCCAAGAGACGGCCCTCGGCGGGTTCCACCGTCTCCGGCGCCCAAGGCTGCCGGCAGACCAAAGTCAGCCTGACGCGACCGCCCTGACCTTCTGAGGTCAGCGCGCTTTTGAACGAAGCTGCCCAGACGCCGCCACTGCCGGTGATGCCCTCTTCAACCGGATCGGGCACATACTCACTGGTGATCAATTCCAGCAGTTGCTCATCCGAACTCTGAAATTCCCACTGATATCCGGTCGTCTCGTTGGCAGCGAGGCGGACGGTCAGCACATTCCCGTCGGGATCCAACTCAAAGAAACTGGCAGCGTCTGCCGATTCGGCCACCGCGCATGCACATGCGCCCGTCAGGAGGATCAGCATCAAAACCAACGCAAGGATCTGTTTCACCCTGTTCACCCCATTCCATATTTTCCAGTTCCATCCTCATCATATCGCAAATCTATTCAGGATACATCGTCCAAACGGACTAATTTTCGCCTTAAATCGCCCAAATATTACCTCAATGTAATTTGCACACAAGATATTCTTGCTTTTATGCAACGATATGAATATAATGAATTTGTGATATTTGTGTGGTTTTTTTAGCGACTCGCCGCATTCTCAGCATTAACTGAACTGACGAGAGGATTGTGTCAGCGAGGGAGGTACCACAGCATGGGGCGGAAGAAGCAGACATCTGAGCTCCACTATTATGGCGAGCGTCTGAGCGTAAAACTCGAGCAGTTTTCGTCCTTTTCCTCCATCATCGTTGAAGCGCCGTCAGGCTATGGAAAGACGACCGCCGTGCAGGATTATCTGAAGGCATCGGCGTCGCGCAACGAAGTGTGTTGGGTGACCGCTGTGGCCGAAGCGCCCGCAGCGCTCTATGGGCGGCTCTGCCGGGAAATTGACAAGATCGATGCCCGCTCGGGAGCGCGCCTGCTCAAGATCGACTTTCCCAACGCGTTTACCATCGGCGAGGTCTGCGACGCGCTCCGGACCCTCGAATGTGAGCGCGACGTTTGGCTGGTGATTGACAACTATGAATTCCTGACCGGCTGCCTGCCGCCCTCGTTTCTGGCCGCGCTGATCGAACACGGGGGACGGGGTCTGCATGTCGTGATTCTGACACAGATGCTCAGCCGCGATGACCGTGGCGCGCTCGCTGGCAAGCGCTTTCTCAGTGTCAATGTGGCCGATCTGCGGTTCACGGCAGGCGACATCCGTCGCTATTACGCGCTTGCGGGTACGATGCTCTCAGAGGAACAATTGCGGCAAGTGCTCAGCTACACGGAGGGTTGGGCGATTGCGGTCTACATGCAACTGCGCGCCTATTGGGAGTCGGGCGCGTTTTCCGACGCCGCCATTCTACTGCTGATGGAGCACCTGGTATGGGACAAGCTGACCGCCCAGCAGCAACAATTTCTGCTGTACTTATCCCCTTTTGACGCGCTCAACGTGCGTCAGATCTGTGGCATACACGGATTCGACGCGCTGCCCGATTACGCCGCAGACTGTCTGGACGGCCCGTTTATCCAATACAAGCCCGAGCAAAGGCTGTACGAGCCGCACGGCTTGTTGCGCGAGCTGTTGATCCAAAAGCGCGCGGAGCGCGGCGCGGCGTTTGAGCGCGACTGCTTGGCGCAGGCGGGCGACTGGTGCCGGACCGAGGCGGGCCGGGCGCAGGAGGCGCTGGCCTTTTATGTGCAGATTGGCGATTATCGGCGCATCTTCACCCTGGACCTGGCTCAGATGATCTTTCAAGAGATTGGCGACCGGACTTTCTTTGACATCGCGCTGCAGATCGCTAAGGATTGTCCCCAAGAAATTCGCAGAGCGCATCCGCTCCCCATGTTGTGCGTCGCATGGGCGCTCAAGTCCGCGGGCAGGCACGATGTGTTTTCTGCGCTCATGGCGGAGTTGGATGAACAGCTCGATGAAGACGGCCCGCTCAGGGCGGAATGGACGCTGCTGTCCTGTTACACCCACTTTCCCCACGTAGACCGCATGCTGGCCAGTGTGATGAGGGCCGCACCGCTCTTTCAGGGCACTTGTTCGCGGGTCATCCTGCCCGAGGCGCTGTGGTGCTTCGGCAACTATTGCCAGCTTGCGGAGTTTCACACCACGCCCGGCGGGGCTGACGCCGCGGCCGACCTGCTGGATGCGTTCATCGCGCTGTACGCGCGGCTGACAAACGGGCACGGCAGCGGTGCGGACGCGGTGTACCGTTCGGAGTTGGCATTTTACAGGGGGGATCTGGGCCGGACGGAAATCTACGCGTACAAGGCCGCGCACCAGGCAGAGGCCAAGCGCCAGGGCATCATCCTTTTGGAGGCGGCCAGGATGCTGGCGGAAATCGCACTGCTGCGGGCCGACACGGCGCTCTGGCAGCGCGCCATCGAAATGATGGAGCGCGCCGCGACCTATGAAGCGCAGAATACCTTCCTGTTCAGGGCCGTGCTGGACACGGTTCGCGGCGTATTGCTGAGTGAAATGTCCGAACACGGACGCATCGCGGAATGGATACGAAAGGGCGAGTTTTCCGCGCGGCTGAACACGCCGATCGCGTCCAACGCGCTGACTGTGCATCTGCTGGTGCTGATGCTGCGGGGCGAGTTTTTACGGCTCATCGGCACGATTGGGGCCATTCCTCAGGAGGACATCTCCAAGACCGCCTTCGTTGAACTGCTGGTCTCCCTCATTTTGGCCGTTGGCCATGCGGCGATCGGGGACCTGGCGCAAGCCCGGGCGTTGGTGGAGCACGCTGCCGAGAAGTCCATCCCTGACGGACTGGTGTACCTGTTCGCATCGCTGTCCTGGCTGTTGCACGGACTGTGCGAAGAGCTGTTCGAACACAAGTATCCCCATCTGCTCGAACGGTACAGCCAGGTCAAGCGCCAGTTCGGCCAAGGCTGGGAGGTGCTCCGCGATGCCCTGTTCAAGGGCGAACTGCCAACCGACCTGACCCCGCGTGAACGCGAGATTGCACTGCTCGCATCCGATGGGCTGCACAATGCAGAGATCGCGAAGCAACTGTTCGTGACTGAAAGCACGGTCCGCGCGCACCTGCGCACCATCTTCCAAAAGCTGGACATCGACCGTCGTGCAAAACTGGTCGAAAAACTGAGATAGCGCCGCAATATCGTCCATTCGGACGATGTGCGAAACAAAGACCCGCACTATAATAGAGGTGCGGGTTCCTTGTTGTCTCGACAGAGTAGGAGCGGATGCAAGTGAAATATATCAAGGCGATCACCCCACTGAAGGGTTACCGGCTTTTTCTGGACATGGAGAGCGACAGCAGCGTGATCGTGGACCTGTCTGTGAAGCTCAATACGATGAAATGCAGGGAGCTGACGAACGAGGCGCTGTTTCGCGACGTGACGACCGACGGCAACTATGTGATCTGGGGCGGCGGCCGTGTGAAACTGACCATCAACGAACTGATGGAGATCGTGCTGTTCGGGGCGGGACTGGGTCAACCCTCAGGACTTATGTAAAAAGAGCAAAATAGGATGGGGAGAGGTCAGGCTCATGAACGGATCGGGGAGCGGCAAATGGTCCGCCGGACTGCCCTATGTGAACAATTTTCGCATCGTGCTCATGACAGCAGCCATCAACATTGCCATCGTGTTTGCCTTTTTTTGGGGCAGGCCGCTGACCTATGAGCGAATCGCAGTGGATGCGTGTATTTGCGGCATCACCACTTCGTTCATCGACGTGTTCATCGTATTCGCAAAGGTCCGAAGGCTTCGCGCGCAAGGACATCTGCCCACAAGCGTTCCTGAAAGTCGGCTGATGGCCGCGCTGCCGCGCAATCCGCTGCTGCTCGCGCTGGTGTTTGGCGCGGTGTTCGGGCTGCTTTCGCCGCTGTTCAATGCGTTGGTAATCCGATTTTATGAAGTGGAAACCAATGTCTTCGTGCGATTTGCGGTGTGGCGTATAGCGTACGCATGTGTGCTGTCGGCAAAGATTGTCGAGCTTGCGATCCTCCGGTACGTGCAGAGCGATTGCATGACCGCATCGGACGCGGTACAGGAAGGCACGGAGCAAGTCAAGGACCCGCTGCCTCGACTGTCCACCGTCAGGCAATGGTACAACACCGTCGCGGACGACTTCGGATTCAACCTGCTGTTCGGTCTGGTGGTGGGCGGCACCATCGTCAAGGATCACATGGTGATCATCCTGCCGACGACGCGCGGCGGCGTCGCCATCGCGGCCACGATCCTCGGCATGATCATCACAGCGCGCATGGTGTATCCCGTGGCCAGAAACATGCGGAACGCGCGGGACAGCGGCAATCTGCCGGTCTCCCCGGTCCACGATCGGCGCGTGAGCTGGCTGCCCGATTCGCCCGCCCGGTTCGCGCTCGTGCTGCTCCTACCTGTCACCGCCATGACATTGCTGTCCGTATGGGCCATTTTCACGATTTTCGGATTCGAGGCGCTCAATTTCTTTCAATACTTTTTCATCCGCACACTGCTGGTCACGCTGCTGACAAGGCCGGTGGTGTCGCTCGCCATCGGGCGCTATACCCAGCCCAGTACCAAAAGCAAAGCGAGGGAGGAGAGCACATGAACGAAAACCATCCACTGTTGCGCTCCGAGGGGAGGATCGGACGGATCACCCTGCCCAACCGCGTGGTGCTGCCCGCCATGGGCGTCAACCTCGCGGCGCGGGACGGCGCGGTCACGGACGACATCATCGCGTTCTATGAGGCGCGCGCCAGAGGCGGGGCCGGGCTGATCATCACGGAGGTCACGCGCGTTGTGGGTGGCGCGGGCGTCAGCGACCCATGCCAGCTGGCCGCATACCGCCCCTCCGACATCGCGGGGCTTCAAAGGTTGGCGGACGCCGTGCACAAGCATGGCGCCGCGCTGTTGATACAGCTCCAGCACCCCGGCCGCGAAGCGTCACCCGAGGTCGCCGGAGAGCAGCCCGTCGCGCCGTCGGCCATCGCCAGTCCCGTGTCCGGCCACCTGCCGCGCGCGCTGTCCACTGATGAATGCAAAGAGATGGTAAACCGCTTTGTGGCGGCAGCGCACATCGCGCGGGCGGCGGGCGCGGACGGTGTAGAACTGCACGCGGCGCACGGCTACCTGCTCAACGAATTCCTCTCGCCCGCCATGAACCTGCGCACAGACGCGTACGGCGGCAGCTTCGAAAGCCGGATGCGCTTGGTTCGTGAAGTGATCGAAGGCATCAGGGCCGGGCTGGGCGCGTTCCCGGTCAGTGTGCGCATCAATGCAGAGGAGGCGCTGCCGGGCGGCATCGACCTCGCTGAAGGCGTCCGCATCGCCGCTGCGCTGGAAGCTGCAGGCGCGGACGCGATCAACGTATCCTGTTACAACGCGCTCTGCATCGAGCCGGGGACCTACCCGGAGGGCTCTAAGCGCCACCTGTCAGAGGCGGTCAAGCGTACGGTCAAGATCCCTGTCATCTCAGTCAGCAACATCAAAGAGCCCGACTCCGCGGAAGCGCTGCTGCGGGACGGCGTCTGCGATTTCGTGGGTGTTGGACGCGCGCAGCTCGCGGATGCGGACTGGTGCGGAAAAGCTTTTTCCAGCAGGGCCGATGAGATCCGGAAATGCATTGGCTGCCTGTCCTGTTTTGGCGAGATCGTCAACGCGCGGCGCGTGAAGTGCGCAGTGAACCCCGACACCGGGCGTGAGCGGGAATTCTCAAACCCCCTGGTCGATGGCGGCGGACGCGCAGTGGCCATCATTGGCGGCGGTCCCGCGGGGATCGAGGCTGCGCTGACGCTGAAGGTGCGCGGTTTTCGCCCGGTATTGTTCGACGAGGGTGCGCGGCTGGGCGGTACGCTCAACGTGGCTGACAAGGGATATGGCAAGCAAAAGATGACCCGCTACACGGATTCGCTGATCGCCCAGGTCAAGCGGGCGGACATCGAAGTGCGCCTCGGCGCGGCGGCCACGCCAGAGGCGGTGCAGGCGCTCCATCCCTGCGGCGTGTTCGTGGCCTGCGGCGCGGAACCGGTGATCCCGGCCGTGCCCTGCACGCAAGCTGACCATGTGTGCACGGCGCAGGATGTGCTGCTCGGGCGCGTCAAGTTGCATGGTCGCGTGGCGGTGATCGGATCTGGCATGACGGGCCTTGAAACTGCGGAGATGCTGGCGCTGGACGGCTGCAGGGTCGCGCTGGTAGAGATGCTGGACGCGATCGGCGCGGGGGTATACCCGACGGTGGTGGCGGACATCATGGGCCGCATCGCGCCGCATGACCCTCAGGTGCTGACGGGCTACAGGCTTGAGCAAGTGCTGGCGGACAGCGTGGATCTGGTGCGGGTCTCGGACGGTTCGGCACTGTCCGTCCCTGCGGATTTTGTGGTGATGTCCGTGGGCGTTCGCCCGCGCAGCGCCGAAGTGAACGCGTTTAGGTCCGCCTTTCCGGACGCGCGCGTCATCGGCGACGCTCGACTGGGCGGGCGCATTCTGGATGCGACGCAGGACGCGCGCGGCAGGGCCTTTGTGTTTCAGCCACGCCAATGAGAAGGGAGCGACTGACCATGGAGAACAATACCATCCTGACCTTGGAGCAGCTTTCGCAGTTCATGAGCGGCGCATCCATGAATCGCCAGTATGGCATTCAGGTGTACTTTGAACTGGACGAACTGAAAGCGCAGGCGCTGTTACCACCGCCGCTCAAGCTGGCCTCGCCCGGTCTGGGTTATCTGTACATCGTCAACATCCGCGAGCCGACATTCGCTCCATGGTACATGGAGGGCGGCATCGGCATCATGGCGGAGCACCAGGGCGTGACCGGGCTGCATTTTCTGGGCTTGCAACTGAGCGGACCCGGCGCGCTGATGGGGATGTGCTCAGGCCGCGAAGGCAGCGGGCTGCCGAAAAAACTGTGCGAGCGCATCCGCGTCGAGCGACTCGGAAACACCGGACATTGCATCATCGAACGCGGCGGCGTCCGCTTGGTGGACGTAGCAATCGAAGTCGGCGCCTACAACGATGATGTCATGGCGCAGGTGACGGGCGCGCTGGAGCCGAGCACACCGCAAGCACCGATCGTCGCGGACGGCGGCTGCCTGCTGTTCCGGTATCGCTTGGGCGAAACCGGCTTTGAGGACATGCAGATCACCCACTACGACAGCCCGACCCGATATCTCCGCTGGGAACCGGCTACAGTGAAGGTCAGCCTGCGCTCGACGGCGGACGATCCATGGGGGGACTTGCCCGTGACCCGTGTGCTTGGCGCGGGCTGGATGGTCAGCGACAATTGGGTCCAAGGCCAGACCACGCTGCACACATACCCCAATGAAGAGGCTGCAAATGTGATGCGTTACCTGTTCAGCGGGCGGTATGACCGCTGTACGCTGTGCGGCGACCATCAGGTCTACGAATGAGAGGGGGGCGGAAAGCGATGGAATATGACAGGCAGTATTTCGCAGGTAAGGTTTGCGCGGTGACCGGCGGCGCTTCAGGTGTCGGGCTGGCGCTCTGTGAGGAGTTGCTCGCGTGCGGCGCGAAAGGGGTCGTCTTGGCAGACCGTCACATCGAAAAACTCGCGGCGGAGACGGCGCGGCTTGGCGCACAGCATCCGGGTCGAGTGAAGGCAGTGCTCACAGACGTAACGATCGAGGATGATGTCCGGCGCATGATTGATCAGGCCACCGATTTCGGCTGTGGCCGGCTGGACTTGCTCATCAACTGCGCGGGGGCCGCGTTTGTCTCCATGTTTGCGGATGCGCGGGACGACATGCTGCCGATACAGGCCCTGTGCCGAAAGGTCGCGACGAACGAAGATTGGAAGGCCGGCTTTGCGCTCAACTACTTTGGGCCACTGTACGGCTGTCGGTACGCGCTGCCGGTGATGCTCCGGCAGGGCGGCGGTCAGATCTGCAACATCATATCGGGCATCGCGTTTTCGCCGATGGCCTACCAGAGCATCTACGCGGCGACAAAGGCTGCGCTGAATGCGCTGACACTGACACTGCGCGCCGAGTACGCCCCCTTTGGCATCAAGATCAACTCGGCCACGCCCGGCACAACGCTCACGCCCATGCTGCTGGCCGCCGGCGGCGCGCCGGAATCAGCGCAACCGGCCAGCGCCTCCGCCAAGCGCAGCCTGAACGGCATCGCCCTCGACGACCGGCTGATCTTAGGAGACGACGCAGACCTCGACGGCGCGAGACACAGCTTCCTACCGGATACTGTGGCCGACAACCTCGACCGGATCTACATCGGCTTTGCGCAGCTGCGGCGTTGCGGGGTCTTCGACGTTCAAAAAGGCCTGGAGGCCAATGCGGGCGCGCCCAAGCGCAGCGCCATCTACGAACTGATCGACTGCGCAGGCAAAGATCCGGTGGATGTGGATCGGCGGATCAGAGCATACCTTGGCGGGCGCGCTGCCGACCAGATCCCGGAGGGGTATTACGCCGGAAAGACCGCGTGCGTGACGGGCGGCGCGTCGGGCGTCGGGCTGGCGCTGTCAGAAGAACTGCTCCGCTGCGGGGCGAAGAAAGTGGTCTTGGCAGACTTCAACCAGAAAAACCTGGACGCCCAGGAAAATCGGCTCAGCGCCCTTTATCCAGGCAGGGTCCTGGGGATCTGTGTCGATGTCTCGGATGAAACGCAGGTGCGATCGATGATCGACGCCGCAGCCGCCTTTTTCACCGGACCGTTCGATCTGCTCATCAATTGCGCGGGCATCGGCCAAATGGGCCAGTTTGCAGCGTTGCCTGCCGATTGCGCGGTCAGCGACGCTACCCGGATGGACATTGAGCCGCCCGAACGCTGGACGCAGGTGTTCGCGGTGAACTTCTACGGCGCGCTGTACGGCTGCCGCGCGGTGCTGCCGATCATGGTGAAGCAGGCATCAGGACAAATCATCAACATCATCTCCGGCACGGCGTTTTCGGGGTTCCCCTGGCAGAGCATTTACGCGTCCACCAAGGCGGCGCTGAACGCGTTGACGCTGGTGCTTCGGTACGAGTACTGGGAACAGGGCGTCAAGTTTAACTCCGCGACGCCGGGCACAACCGCAACCGCGATCTTCGGCGAGCGCGACACCCCGTCGAACGCACAACCCCCTGAGGTCTCCGCCAAGCGCATCCTGACCGGCGCAGCAAGGAACGAGCGCCTGATCCTGGGCGACGACGGTGACGCGGTCAGCGCATGGTTGTGGGGGAACGCAGGCGCGGCGCGAGACCTTGACGCGCTGTTCGCAGGGCTGGGGGAGACAATCCGCACCCAAGGCGAGCTGGTGTACGTCCGCACATCGTCAAAAACAAGTTCAGATTAATCAGTTTTAACGCAGATCCTGACAAACGAGCGGAGGGATGAACATGCGAAGAGAGGTGTGGGTTGTGCTGGCGATGGGCATGCTTCTGTCGCCCTTGTTGAACGCATTCGCGGACGGCAAAGCGACGGTCTATTCGGGCGGCCAGATTTATACAAGGCGGGGCGTGCCACCCGTAGAAGCGGTCGTGGTGAAGGGCGGCACGTTCATCCATACCGGGAGCCTCGAAAGCGCGCTGTCGGCTGCTGGCGCGGATTGTGAGCATGTAGAGCTGGGCGAACGCATGATGATGCCCTCATTTTTTGAGGCCCACGCGCATCCAAACATGGGGTCACTGTTGGACCTGCGAGATTATCCCTACGCGGAAAGCCTGCCCACGCCGGAAGAGTACGTTGCGCATATCCGCGCCTATCTGGTCGCACATCCGGACACGCAAGTGTTGCGCGGTACAGGCTGGGACAGCGCAATCTTCCCGGATGCGGCGCCGGACAGGGCGCTGCTGGACCGGGTGAGTTCGGAAATTCCGATCTTCCTGCGCTCGTTTGACCAGCACTCCGCATGGGTCAACACAAAGGCGCTGGAGATGGGCGACATCACCCGAGACACCGTCGCGCCGGAGGGGCAGATCGTACGCGATGAGACCGGCGAACCGAGCGGCACGCTGCGTGAAGAGATGACGGTGCAATTGGATTCGGCGCTGCCCCCGATGTCCGTGGAGGAAAACAAGGCGCTGGTGCTCAAATACCAGGAGATGGCGCACCGCTTGGGGTTCACCGGAAACATGTGCGCAATGGTGCTGCCGAATGACAACCTCTACGCAGCATACCGCGAGTTGCTCAGGGATGGCGAGCTCGCGATGTATACCCAGCTCGCGTTTTTCTTGACGCCAGACACCTATCAAGACGGCATTCAGTGGATCGCGGACGAAGCCGCCCGCTGCAAGGCGAACGGGCCGAGCGAGCTGCTGGGCTTTGAGCTGGCCAAATTCTACATGGATGGCGCCATTCTGGGCCAGACCGCCTATCTGCTGGAGGATTACGCGTCCAAGCCCGGTTTCCGAGGCGAGCCGAACTGGTCAACGGACCTGATCCAACTGCGCGATGCATTCCGGCTATGCGATGAAAGCGGGCTGCGCAGCCACATCCACGCCGTGGGCGACGGGGCCGTGCGCCTGGCGCTTGACGGCCTGGAAGCCCTGCAGCTGCCGAACCGGCATGCGATCACACATGTGGAACTGGTGGACCCGCCGGACTTTGCGAGGTTCCGCGAGATGGGCATCCTCGCCACGATCAACCCGTATTGGTTCTGCAAATCCACGGTGTGGGACCACGCGGAACTGATGCGGCTGGGGCGGGCGCGGTCCGAGCGCATGCTCCCCGCGAAGTCCTTTTACGAGGCGGGCGTGACGGTGGCCGCCGCCAGCGACTATCCGGTCTCTCATCCAGACCCGCTGGCGGGCATCGAGATGGCCGTGACCCGAACGCTGATTGAGCCATGGCGCGGAGGCCGCACCGCGGAGGCGTGTACGCTGAACCCCGCAGAGGCCATCTCACTGGATCAAGCGGTGGATGCGTTCACCCTCCAAGCAGCCTACGCCTACGGCCTGGAAGCGAAAACGGGCAGCATTGAGGCTGGAAAGTCAGCCGACTTTGTGCTGCTGGACCGGAGCATTATCAGCGGCGCACCCTCCGAGGCAAGGGTGCTTGAGACCTGGTTCCAGGGAAAGCAAGTCTATCGGTCTGAGTAACGCGAGGCTCGCCCATCCCCAACTCTTAATTTGACATCCCAAGCCCCCTGCGCTAGAATCAATCCATACGAAAAGCGATGATGGGGACGAGTACCGCCTCTCTCGCGCGCACAGAGAGCCCGCGGTGGTGAAAGCGGGCGGCGCGGGGATCGGGAAGCCGCCCTGGAGCTCCGCGCCGGAAATGGTGCGGCGGGCCTTGCGCCGTTATCGCAATTGAGAGGACAGCCGCACAGCGCGTCTGTCAATCAGGGTGGTACCGCGAAAACGCACCGTTTCGTCCTTGAGGATGAAGCGGTGCTATCATTTTTTGGAGGCGAAAACCCATGAACATCTCAACCGCAGCCGAACTCCGGGCTCTGTACCTCAAATTCTTTCACGAAAAGGGCCACGCCATCATCCCCAGCGCGTCGGTCATCCCCGAAAACGACCCCACGGTGCTGTTCACCACGGCGGGCATGCACCCACTGGTGCCCTACCTGATGGGCGAAAAGCACCCCATGGGTACGCGCCTGGTGGACGTGCAAAAGTGCATCCGTACCGGCGACATCGACGAGGTTGGCGATTCAAGCCACTGCACATTCTTCGAAATGCTGGGCAACTGGTCCCTGGGCGACTATTTCAAGCGCGAAGCCATCGCCTGGAGTTGGGAATTTCTCACCAGTCCCGACTGGCTCGGGATCGACAAGAACCGGCTCGCGTTCTCGGTGTTCGCGGGCGATGAGGACGCGCCCAGGGACGATGAAGCCGCGGACCTCTGGCGCGCGATGGGCGTGGCGGACGACCATATATTCTATCTGCCCAAAAAGAACAACTGGTGGGGACCCGCCGGCCTGACCGGCCCCTGCGGCCCGGACACCGAGATGTTCATCATCAATGAAGACAAGGCGCCGTGCAGCCCAGACTGTTCGCCCGCCTGCGACTGCGGCCGCTACCTTGAGATCTGGAACGATGTGTTCATGCAGTACAACAAGAACCCGGACGGCACGTTCACGCCCTTGGCCAAACAGAACGTGGACACCGGCATGGGCCTGGAGCGCACGATCTCGGTGCTGCTGGGCGCGAAGAGCGTTTATGAGACCGACCTGTTCAAGAATATCATCGGCAAGATCGAGGACCTCAGCGACAAAAAGTACGGCTCGGACGCGGAAACCACAAAGTCCATCCGCATCATCGCCGACCACATGCGTACAGCCACCATCATCCTGGGCGATGACCGCGGCGTAACCCCGTCTAATGTGGACCAGGGCTACGTACTGCGCCGCCTGATCCGGCGCGCAGTGCGCCACGGCATGAAACTGGGCGTTCCGGAAGGATCTACGCCCGCCATCGCCGAAGTCATCATCAAGCAGTACGAAGAAGTTTATCCCGAACTGCTCCGCAACAAGGACCGCATCATGGAGCAATTGCAATTGGAAGAGGACCGCTTCCAGCGCACACTGAAGCAGGGCATGAAGGAGTTTGAAAAGCTGTTTGGCAACATTGACCGCGTGGCCGGCGCGTTCGCCGACATGCACGAGGCGTTTGACCGCTCACTGCTGGCTTCGGACATTTCGGACAAGCTGAAGCAGGCCGACGAGATGGCCAAAAACGTCGGTTCCACCTTGCGTCCCACGCCGGAAATGCAGGAGACCATTGAAGATTTGAACCAATTCCGCAGCGCTGTGCAGACGATCCTGAACCTGCGCGAGAAGTTCAAGAGCCTGGCGGACAAGCACAGGCTCATCGACGGCAGAAGCGCGTTTAAACTGTACGACACCTACGGCTTCCCCATTGAGATCACCCAGGAGATGGCCAAAGAAAAGGGATTGAACGTGGACGAGGCGGACTTCTTGGAGCGGTTCAAGCAGCACCAGGAAAAGAGTCACGCAGGCGCCGAGCAGCGGTTCAAGGGCGGTCTGGCCGACAACCAGGAGGAGACCGCGAAACTGCACACCGCGACCCACCTGCTCCACGCCGCGCTGCGCAACGTGCTGGGCGATGAAGTAGCCCAGAAGGGTTCAAACATCACCGCCGAGCGGCTGCGGTTCGATGTCTCGTTCCCGCGCAAGATGTCGGACGAGGAAAAGGTCGAGGTTGAGCGCCTGGTGAACGAGGCGATTGCCGCCGGCGCCGATGTGACCATGGACGAAATGACCGTGGAAGAGGCGAAGGCCGCGGGCGCCATCGGCCTTTTCGAATCGAAGTACGGCGAGCGCGTCAAGGTGTACACCATGGGCGGCTTCTCCAAGGAGATCTGCGGCGGCCCCCATGCGAAGAACACCGGAGACCTGCGAAAGTTCACGCTGGTCAAAGAAGAGTCGTCGTCTGCGGGCGTCCGGCGGATCAAGGGCACCATCGGCTAACAGCGCATAGATAGGAGGCGCATCCCTCATGACCAACTTCTCCTCACTCCCCCTGGACGAACTGCTTCAGCCCGGCGGATTTGACTGCCCCTGCGGCACACACCACCGCACAGACCTGCGCATCTTCAAGTCCGGCGCGGGTGTGCTGAGTGAGCTGCCCGACGCAGTGCGTGAACTGGGCGCAAAGCGCCCGTTCGTCGTCTGCGATGACCACACTTACCGGGCCGCGGGCGAGCGCGCGATGTCCATCCTGAAATCGGCTTCGATGGATGCTGAGCTGTTTATTTTCCCCGTCGAAAAGGTCGAGCCGGACGAGTGCGCCGTCGGTGCGGTGATCATGGCGCTGGATCCGACGTGCGACCTGATCCTGGCCGTGGGCTCCGGCGTGATCAACGATGTGTGCAAGGTGGTGGCAAAGGCTGTGCGCTTGCCCCAGGCTGTGGTTGCCACCGCACCGTCCATGGATGGCTACGCAAGCAACTCGTCGTCCATGCACCAGAACGGGCTGAAGGTGACGCTGTACAACCAGTGCCCCGCAGCGATCATTGCGGACACGGACATTTTGAAAGACGCGCCCATGCGCATGCTGTGGTCGGGCCTTGGCGACATGCTGGCCAAGTATATCTCCATCTGCGATTGGCGCATTGCGCACCTGGTGACGGGCGAATATTACTGTCCCGAGGTGGCCGCACTGGTGAGGCGCTCGCTCAAAAAATGTGTGGAGCATGCGGACAAATTGGCGGACCGTGACCCTGAAGTGATCCAGGCGGTGACCGAGGGGCTGGTGCTGAGCGGTGTGGCGATGAGCTTTGCCCAAATCTCGCGCCCAGCGTCGGGCTTGGAGCACTATTTCTCCCATCTGTGGGAGATGTTTGCGATGGAGCGCGGCCAACACGCCGATTTCCACGGCATCCAGGTGGGCGTGGGCACGGTGATCACGCTGCACTTGTACGACTGGATCAAGACCCTGAATCCCGACCGCGCCAGGGCCGAAGCGTTCATGGCGGCGTTCGACCCCGCGAAATGGGAGACCGACATGCGCCGCATCTTCGGCCAGACCGCGCCGCAGATCCTCGAAGTGGAAGCAAAGACCCACAAGAACGACCCGGCTGCGCACGCGGTGCGGCTGAGCCGGATCATCGACGGCTGGGCCGAAATCATGCGGATCATCCAAGACGAACTGCCCAAGACCGATTCCGTGGACGCGCTGATGGCGGGCCTTGGCATGCCAATGTACCCGCGTGATTTGGGGATCAGCGCGCAGGATGCCATGGACGCGTACGTCGGCGCGCGCGAGATCCGCGAAAAATACCAATGCAACAACCTGCTATGGGACCTCGGATTGGCGGACGAGGCGCTGGCAAAGGTCAGGGAAATCGTAGCGGGGTAGCGCGACTGGAGTCATCCAACTAAAACGCGGTCATCCTGAGCGTTGCGAAGGATCTGCCCCATGACTCATGGGGCAGATCCTTCGCTGCGCTCAGGATGACCATCTGCGATCACCGCGCGAAAGGGTTGCTATTTCGCAAAAACCGCCGTCCGATCCCCGGCCGGCCAGATGAGCACGGTCTGTTCCAGTTTCCTGCCCCATTTGGCATTGTAAGCGTCCAAATATGAATCTACGCTCGTTCGCACAGACGCATGCAGTTCGGTCAGCGTCACCAAGCCGTTCTTGTCCGCATCCGCTGCAGGCTTAACTTCGCTCAGCCCCGCCCGGATCCCCTGCATCATCAGCGAGGTCTGTCCGACATCGTTGCCGGTGTCCAGCGCCACCTCCAGCGCGCCGCAGCCGCAGATCACCTTGTACTTTTCCGCTCGGAACGTCTGCGCCAGCGCCTTCAGCGCGGCCCTCTTTGTGCCCGACGTCGGCGCGGTTTCGTCCAGATACCGGCCGCTGAAATTACAATCCAGCATCAGCACCACCGTGCCCGGCACCGCGTCCAGCAGTTCGCGCAGCGCTGCCACCGTGAGGCTCCCCCCATCCACGCCCAGCAGCGCGCCATGCCGGTCCACTGCGATCGACGAGTCGGCATGGCCCTGATAATAGATGAGGGTCGTCGACTGACTGTCGATGCCGTCTGCGGTGCGCATGGCCTTGAACTCGGCGGTCATCTGTGCCGCCGTCTGGTTTAACAGCAGCTTTACCTCCGCGCGTCCATCCGGAAACCGCGCGGCCGCATACAGCGCCGCGAACGATTCCGCGTCCGGTATCGCGGAAGCGATGGTGCCCAGGTTCGTAGACGGTCGATAGACGCCGTTGCCAAACGCGTACACATGGTATTTGGGTGCGGGCGTGGCCGTCGGAGACGGCGTCGCGGTGGGTTCGGTGCTCCCGCTCGGCGCAGGGGTGACACTTGGCGCGGGGGCCTGTGAAGGCGCGATGGATTCCACGATGGTCACGACACATTTGGCCGTCTTGCCGCCGGTTTTCGTGGTCGCGGTGATGGTCGCCTTGCCCGGTTTCAGGCCGCGCACGATGCCGTCACTGGCCACTTGCGCGACGAACCGGTCGCTGCTCTTCCACGTCACGCGCTGGTCGAACGCGTTGTCCGGCTTCAGCGCGCAATCCAACGAGAAATTGCGCAGCATGGGCAGTGTCTGATCTTTGAGCGTGATCGAATCGGGGTTCAGCTTGACGACACTGATGGTCACCGTGACCTTTTTCTTGCTGCCGTCGCCGAGATAACAAACGATCCGCGCTTTGCCCGGCGAAAGCGCCTGCACCCAGCCGTCCTCATCGACATCGGCGACCTTTTTGTTCAGGCTCTTCCAGTTCACCAGTTCCCGAAACGGGTCATTGGCGCTGGCGATGACCGGCGTGATCTTGGCCGTGAGTTTGATGCGGTTGCGAGTCGGGTCGCTGCCCAGCTTGATGGTCTTGGTGCCCGAAACCTTGAGTGTCTTGGCCCGAAACAAGCCCTTGACGGACACCTTGCAGCTGGCCGACGCGTCGCCACAGCGCGCGGTCACGGTGCAGCTGCCCTCGCTGGCAGCCGTGGCCGTGACGACGCATTTTGACGGGTCCGTGCCCTGAGCGACCGCGACCATGTTCGGGTCGCTCGTGGTCCAATTGACGGCCTGAGGAATTGGTCCTGTTCCGCTTCGGTAACTCGCCGCCTGGATGCTCAGCTCCAGCACACGGTTCACGCTGTCTATGCCGATCGTCGCTGAAGCCTTGTTCAGCCGGATCGCCGTGGGGCGTTCGTCTTCGGCTAGTGAGGATGGGAACAAAGACAGGATCAGCGTACAGCAAAGCAACAGCGCGAGTTTCTTTTGTTTCCACATGGATATTCAGCTGCCTTTCCATTTGGGGTTTCTTTGTCTTGATTATAAAGGATCAGCACCGAGAAAGGAAGAATCCATAAGAAGGCCGGTTTTCCTTAAATTGACTATTATATGCAATCACAATTAACGGTTTCATTGCGGGGACCGAACACCAACACCAAAAACACAGCCGAACCAAAGCGCGAAGCGAACGAACGGACGCGATAAAGGGCGGACCGCGAGAAGAATTGCGCGACAGCGTGCACCCCTCAGACGCCCAACATTCGCCCGTTCTTTTTCAGCCAATCCTTCCACGTCTTGTAATCGGGAAAAAATTGTTCCACTCGCCGCCAAAACAGGGGCGAATGGTTGAACTCGTACAGGTGGCACAACTCGTGCACCACCACATAATCCAGCGCCGGCGGCGGCGCCATGATGAGCTTGTAATTGAAATTCAGGTTGCGCTCGCTGCTGCAGCTGCCCCAGCGCGTCCTTTGATCGCGGATGGCAAAGCGGCCGGGTTCACGGCCGATGAGCGGGACAAAATGCGCCAGACGCGCTGCGATGCGGGCGCGGGCCTGTTCGGTCAAAAACCGGTGCAGCTGCTCGCGCACGGCTTCCTCAGCCGTGTCCGTGGCGCAGACCATCAGCCCGTCGCCCTCAAACCGGACGCCGTTTCGGCCCGACTGACGGACCACGATCTCCAGGGGCTCGCCCTCGTACAGCACCGTCGCGCCGGTCACCATGGGATGGAGCTTCTGCCGCTGTGCGTGATGGGCGCGCAGGGCTGCGCGATTGTGCGCGATCCATTGCGCGCGTTCCACGATAAAGTCGTCCGCCGCGCGGAGCGGCGCGCGGCGTGGCGCAAACAAGCGCACATTGCCCTCCGCTTGAAGCCGGATCTCCATGGAATGGCGCTGTGTCTGGATCAGCTCATAATCAATGGCGCCCAAAGGCGTTTTTACCGTTCTAAACATGCCTATGCGGTCCCCCGCGCCATCACGTCCAGGTGCGAGGTCAGCAGTCCCTCGAACTTGTCCTTGCCGTCCATCGCTTGCGTGAGTCCACGCACCACGGCGGCGGTGGGGTCGTCGACCACATGACAGGCCAGCGCAAACTCGTCAACGATGCGCTGTGGCAGCCCGTACAGTTGCGCGCCGCCACCGGTCAGAATCAATCCGGCGTCAGCCAGATCCGCGCTGAGCTCCATGGGCACACGCTCAAGCACCTGATGCACCAGCTCAAAGAACTGCAGAAGCACCGGTTCTGCGGCGTCTTTGATGCTCTCCGATCGCACGTCAAACTGTTTGGGAAAGCCCGTCACCGCATCGATGGCCGACACCGCCTGGCAGGGAGCAGCCTGCGCACCGGCGGAGACCAGCGACATCTTCAGATCCTCGGCCGCCTTCCGGCCCAGAATCATCGCCTCGGACTTTCGCAACCGGCGCACGATGATGTCGTCCACCTGTCCCATGCCGCAGGGCAGCGCGCGTGAAGCGACCACGCGCCCGCCTGCGACGGCGGTGGCACTCATCATCCCCGCGCCCAGCTGGCACACGATCGTGCCCTTGGGCTGGAACCCGTCCATGGGCGCGCCAATCGCCGCGCACAGATCGCTCCGAATGACGCTGCAGCCGCTCGCACCCGCTTCCATCGCTATGGCAACCATGTGCCTGAGCGGCGCAGGCTGCACATCCGGCGCGACGGACAACAGCAGCCTGGGCCGGTGCACGAGTCCCGCGCTCTGGGCGTGGCGGATCAGGTAGCGCAACCACATCGAAAGCGCCACTTCGTCCGCGACCATACCGCCCCGCACAGGGAACGACACCTGGATCTCTTTAGGAACGCGGGCATATAGCCGCAGTGCCTCATTGCCCGCTTCCACCAAATCCTCGCCGCGCCGCGCGATGGCCGCAGATTGGCGATACACCACGCCACGGCCCTTGACGGCCATCCTGACGCCACTGGTACCCATATCGATCGCGATGTTGTGTATCATTTGTAATGACTCCCTTCGGACCGTCGAGATTCGTTCGCCGCGGCCGGATTGCCGGCGTTCAGGACCGGGGTTCATCCCTCGGCTTGCCGATATTTTTGCTTCGTCGCCTCGCCGCCACGAATGTGCCGCTCACTCAGGTTGACGTTGAGCAGCACGTCCACGGCCTTGGCCAGCTCCCGGTCAATCTGGGGCAGTCTGGTGCGCATGTCCTTGTGGACGGTGGTTTTGCTCACGCCCAGCTTCTGCGCCGCATCGCGCACGGTCGCGCCGCTTTTCAGCATGTACTGGGCTGTGTCCAGCACGCGCGCAATGATGTGTTGCCTCACGCCCCCGCCTCCCGCCTATATCAGTTGACGTTGGAGGTTATGCGGGGACAACCGCCGCATATGCAGCGGCCCACCGACCGGGGCGTCGCGGTCAATGCGACCGCCATGTCAAAGACCTTTACCGAATGCCCTGCTCCCTGATGGCCTCGTATGCGCTGAGGCTGCCGACATCCACGCGGCGCCCGGGCATCTCCATGGCGCGAATCTCCGCGCGCCGGCACATCCAGGCCACAAGGCTGCCGGGCGCGTCGGTGTTCGCGCCCTCCTCAATGGCCGCCTTGATCAGTGGCAGGTCGCGCTTGGCGTACAGATAAAACGGCGGCACCGCCCAGCTGGTTTCGGGATACTCAGGCTTTTCCGCCATCCGAACCACGCGCATGGATTCGTCCGGCGTCAGTACGCCGCAGCGGCGCAATTTTTCCGCGTCCGGCTCACGGTAACAGAAAACCCGCGACACGCCGTCCTTGGCAAACGCGTCCACCAGCGCCTTCAGGGAAAAGTCCAGCAGGTTGTCCGCGGCGAGCACGAATAGGTCGTCCATGATCCCCTCGCGCTCGATGGCAAGCTGCATGTCCACAACGGCACCGAGCCTGTGCTCGTTGTCCGTCGTGCCGTCGTCGATCAGGGTGACGGGCTTTTTGACAGGCGTGGATTTCAGCCAGTCCTGAAAATGCGCAATGAACTTGTGGTTTGAAACCACCACATGCCGGTCTATGGCGTCCAAATGGTCCAGGTCCAGCAGCAGCCGGTCCAGGATGGTCACGCCCGCGATGGGCAAAAGCGGCTTGGGAAACTGTTCGGTCAGCGGGTACATGCGCGTGGCATAACCCGCCGCCAGCGCCAGTGAGATCACAATTCGAACCCCCTTCCCACGCCGTCTTCGGTGTGCGCCGTATGCACACTGTACTGACCGGCGAGCGCAGGGTACTTGCGCAGGTAGCGCTCAGACACATAGCCTTCGCAGGCGGCCGCCTTTAACGGGTCCACGATGGCAATGCAGCAGCCCTTAAAGCCCGCGCCGCTGAACCGCGCCCCGAAAACACCGGGCGCTTCGCGGAGCAAGTTGTACAGCTCGATCAGGTGCTCGGATCCGGTCTCATAATTCTCGATGGAACTTCGGCCCGACTGAAACACCAACTGGCCGAACGCCTCAATGTCACCCGCCCTAAAGGCTTCCGCGCCGGCCTTCACGCGCGCGCATTCGGTATAGAAGTGACGCGCGCGCCGCCGAAAAGGTTCAGGCAGCATGGACTCATATTGATCATACACCGCGTGCGGCACGTCCCGAAGCCGCGTCTCCTTGAACGGATTCAGTGCCATTCCGGACAACGATTTCAGATACCAAGACGCGGCCCGCAGCTCGTCCACGCGCAGGTTAAAGCCCGCACCCAGTTTGCGGGAAAGCCCGGAATAGAAAACCATCAATTGATAGGGCCTCATGGATGCGGGCGTCGGAATCAACTCAAACGACTGGTCC
>JAVBTW010000297.1:0-18055 GCA_031555975.1 Eubacteriales bacterium | reverse complement strand
GAAGGACCTCCCCACCCAGGACGGCCTCTCTTAGATGTGAGGACGTCCGCTCGCGCTGGGGAGGTCCTTCGCTGGCGCTCAGGATGACACGGGGGGCGGCTCAGCGGCGATCGCGCGGTTGTCCCGCTCAAAGCGCTGCTTTCATGCTTGCCGCATGCCTACTGCCCCATCTCACGCCGCCTTCTCTGAGCGGCTTTTTTTCTTTTCAACGCGGCCTGCCTGCGGCGTTCGCGCTCGCGGTCCTTCCTGACCTTCAACACCACGAGAAAAACGGCAGTGGCGATCAGCAGAACCCCCACGACGATCACCAGGACGCGGATCAGATTGACATTCGTCTCGGCTTCCCTGATTTGCTGGGCTCGAACCTCTGGAGGGACCTCTGTGGGCGTTGGCGCAGGCGCAACGGCCACATCCCGAGCGGCCAAAAGCGTAGCGGTCAGCGCGGTGCCGTCCGCGTATTTCGCGGTCAGGGTCGCAATTTCATCGCCCTTTTGGATGGGGGCTTGGAGCATGTGCGTGTAGGTGAGTTCGCTGTTGGTGATGATCTGGTTCAGCTTGTCCGCGCCGTCTTCGGACCGGATGGTCATGCTGTATCCATTGAGCGAGCCGCCTGGCGCCAGGGCCAGAGCCAGCTTGCCGCCTTGCGGGTCATCGGGCGCCGCGTTCTGGACCTCCACGTCCAGCGGATGCTCGCTAAACAGCGCTTCGAAGGTGTATTTCTGGTACTGTGCGAACCCATATTCCATCATGCGCTTTGTGTCGATCCATCGGCCGTCATTGGAAGTTTTGAGCGTGACGGAGACCAGGTTGATGCCGTCCTGGGCAGCCGCGGCCACAAAGCACTGGCCCGCCAAGCTGTGGAAACCGGTCTTGATGCCCTGGATCTGGGGATAATAGAAGGGGGAGGATCCGAACAGCATTTTGTTGTGGTTCTCGATCTCCAGCCCGTTGGCCCGGAATTTGGTGGCGGGCAATGTGTAATACAGTGTGCTCACGATCGTGCGGTACATCTCGTTCTTCATGCCCTCCGCGGCAATCTTGGCCAGATCGGCAGCGGTGGTATAGTGGTTGTCATCGTGATAGCCGTGGGCATTGACGAAGTTGGTGCCGGTGCAGCCGAGTTCTTTGGCGCGGGTGTTCATTTTTTCGACGAACGCGTCCAGCGACCCCGCGACGATCACTGCGACCGCATTGGACGAGTCATTGCCGCTGGGGAGCATCATGCCATACAGCAGCTGTTCGAACGTCATGCGCTCGCCGGGAAGCACGGGCGTCTGCGATGAGTCGGACGGGATCTTCTGGGCCTCTTGGGGGATCTCAACGACCTCGTCAAAGTGGCCATATTCCACGGCCAGCAGCAATGTCATGATTTTGGTGGTGGATGCGGGGTAACGCTTGGCATTGGCATCCTTTTCGTACAGTACCTGGCCGGTAGCGCGATTGATGAGCACGCAGGATTGGCCCTCAAGGTCGGCATCCAGGAGCTTTTCGGGATGCTCGGCATCGTAGGTGGATCCGGCGGTGGCGGTGGGCTGTGCGGACTCGGCCGGTTCTTCGGGGTCCTCAGCGAGAACGGGCGCCGCGCACAGGGCGATCATCAGCGCCAGGATGAGCGCGAGTGCTCTGCGGATGGCAGCATTGGAAGTCATTGGCTTGACAGCCTCCCTTGGTAAATTCGCGAAGTGTACCATTATTGTACCGCAAAATCCCACCCATGGCAAGCGTCGATGAGCCGCAGCCATGCCGGTTGCTTGTGAAAGAATATGCAAGCGGCTTGCCATCGCCCGTGTTTATTGTTATAATGAGCAGGTAATGCCGCCGTGCGGACGCCAGCGTCCGCAGTGCTGCGGTGAGGAAGGATGGTAAGCGCCATGTTCATTAAGGTTTTCTTGTTGCTCATTTTCTTTACCATGATGATCGGAATCGGACTGTTCGCGCGCGCAAAGATCAAGAACGTAGGTGACTTCGTGCTCGGCGGCCGCGATGTCGGCCCCTGGCTCACCGCGTTTGCGTACGGAACCAGCTACTTCTCAGGCGTCGTCTTTATCGGCTATGCCGGCCAGTTCGGCTGGTCCTACGGGCTGGCCGCCACATGGATCGGCGTCGGCAACGCGCTCATCGGCAGTCTCGGCGCTTGGATCCTGCTCGGGCGCAGAACCCGCATCATGACCCGCCACCTGGGCGCCGCCACGATGCCCGAGTTCTTCGCCAAGCGGTTCGATTCGGACGCCATCAAAATTGTCGCCTCGGTCATCATCTTTGTGTTCCTGGTTCCCTACTCCGCCTCCGTCTACAAGGGCTTGTCCCAACTGTTCGCAGAGGCGTTCCACATTGATTATCTTTACTGTGTCTGGGGCATGGCCATCCTCACCGGCATCTATGTGGTGATGGGCGGTTATGTGGCCACCGCCATATCCGACTTTGTACAGGGCATCATCATGCTCGCGGGCATCGTGGGTGTCATTGCCGCGGTATTGATGGGCAGGGGTGGGTTCACAGCAGCCATCCAATCCCTCAGCCAGATCCCTTCCGAGGCCGCGCCCAATTTGAATGGCGCGTTTGCCTCCTTCTTCGGCCCGGATCCACGGGGCCTGCTCGGCGTGGTGGTCCTGACCAGCTTGGGCACCTGGGGTCTTCCGCAAATGGTGCACAAATTCTACGCCATCCGCGACGAAAAGTCCATCAAGACCGGCACCATCATCTCCACCCTGTTTGCGCTGGTGGTGGCGGGTGGGTCCTACTTCAATGGCGCCTTTGGGCGGCTGTATGTCGAGACTCCGGCCTCTGTGGGCGGGTTTGACGGCATCATCCCCACGATGTTGGGCGGCCAGCTGTCCGATTTGCTGATGGGCGTGACCGTGCTGCTGGTGTTGTCCGCATCCATGTCCACGCTGTCGGCGCTGGTGCTCACGTCGTCCAGCACGTTCATTCTGGACTTCGTCAAGGGCCGATTTGTGAAAACCCTGTCCGACAAGTCCCAGATGCTGTGGATCCGGCTGATGTGCGCGGTGTTCATCGTGCTCTCTGTCGTGCTGGCGCTGAACCCGGGCAACCTGATTTCGACGCTGATGGCGCTGTCCTGGGGCACATTGGGCGGCTGCTTCCTTGCGCCGTTCATGTACGGCCTGTTCTGGCGGCGCGCCACCCGCGCGGGCGTTTGGGCCAGCTTTGTGGCGGGCATCTGCGTCACTGTTGGCAATTTCTTCTTCAAATGGATGGCGCCGACAGACGCAGGCGCCATTGCCATGATCGTGCCGGTTGTTGTCATGCCCCTGGTCAGCATGCTGACCAAGGCGCCCGAAAAAGCCATCGTGGATCACGCATTCGAGAGCTACGACGAGGTCGTCGAGGTGAGGGAAAAATACGTGTTGATCTCGGACGAGGAGGAGAAGGCGAAGCACACCATCCGCGGTTAGGCTTATCAATCAGCCGAATGGCGGCCGTTTTCGGCCGCCATTCGTATATACGCTTACCAGCAGCAGTTGTTGCAGCGATTGCCGCACGAGCAGCCGCAGCGGCTGCCGAACCAGTCGCAATCCCAGTTCCAATCCCATCGGTTGTTGCATCCGCAGCTGTTCCAGTTGTTGTTCTGCCAGCCACACCGGTCCCAATTACTACAAGACATGCTCATTTCTCCTTTAAGGTGATCCGCTCTTGGTTGCCCGCAACAGGCACCCCTCTCATCCTATGAAGGCGCGCTTCCCACAGTTACCCGGTCCGGTCGAAAAAACACCCTCCCAACCGCCGCCAAAACACAATACACCATCGACATCCGCCCCAGTTTCCGATATGATATGATCATACCGCGAATAAGGAGGATGAGAACCGTGCGAAAAACCCTCTCTGTGTTGCTGATCCTGGCGCTGTTTGGGGGCGCGCTGCCCGCGGCCGCTGAGACCGCGCCTCTTCAAGTGGGCCAAACCTACTTTGGGTTCACCCTCAAGCAGATGGGCGAATTGCCCAACATGGCCGCCACTGCCCACGTATTCGAACACGATAAGTCCGGTGCGCGGCTGCTCCAGATCTTGTGCAGCGACGACAACCGGTTCTTCAGCGTCAATTTTCAGTGTCCCACCCCGGACAACACAGGCATCAAGCACATCATTGAGCACTGTGTGCTGGAGGGGTCAGACAAGTACCCGGTGCGTGGCACGTTCAATGAGCTGATGCGCACGTCCATGGCCAGTTTTCTCAACGCGTTCACCACAGACGACGCCACACAGTATCCCTTCGCCACGCGAAATTTGCAGGAATACTGGTCGTTGATGGATGTGTATCTGAACACCGTCTATCACCCGCTGATGCTCAAGGACGACAAGCCCATGCAGAAGGAGGGTTGGCGCTATCTGATCCGTGAGGACGGCAGCGTCAGTTTTAACGGCACCGTCTACAACGAGATGATCGGCCGCAACGCGGATCCGAACCGCAGGCTGTATGAAGCCAGCTTTGCAGCCCTGTTCCCGGACACACCCTATCAATACAATGCGGGCGGTGTGCGCGAGCACATGCCCGACCTGACACAGGAAGCGATGGTCGCCTACCATAAGACACATTTCATCCCCGAAAACAGCTACATGGTCGTCTATGGCGATCTGGACACGATGCGGTTGCTGCAAAAACTGGACGAGAGCTGCATCTCGGACTTTGAGCGCACAGGCGCCGTGGTTGACATGCCGAAGCAGCCCACTTTTGCCGGCATGGCGGAGGTGAAGAGCACGTTGCCCGCAGAGGCGGGGTCTCCGGCGATGACGGCCGCGTCGCTCAATTTCGTAGACGGGTCGGTGGCAAACGCCGAGCAGGCGCTGGCGCTGAATATGTTGACGGACCTGTTAACGGCCTCGGAGTCCGCGCCACTGCGCGTGGCGATGACCGAGGCCGGTTTTCCCCAGACACAGTCCTATTATGTGGACAGCCAGCAGATGGCCGTGATCTTCAATTGCATGGGTTCTGGCCTGGCGGACACCGCGACGTTCAAGGACGCCTGTATGCGGGCGCTGACGCAGATTTCGGAAGCGGGCTTTGACCGCGAATACATGGAAGGTGCACTGAACAACGCCAAGCTGAATATCAAACTGGCGCTGACGCCCGGCGAGGCCCAAGTGGGGCTGTCTGTGAACTCATGGGTCGCCAATACCTGGATGTACGGCGGCGATCCCATTGCCGCGCTGAACTTCGACGGCCTGTTTGACGCGCTGTGCGAAAAAGGACTCAAAGATGGCTACTTTGAGGGCTTAATCAAAGAGGCGCTGCTCGACAATCCACACGCAAGCTTCGTCACCTTCACATCCGATCCGGACATGAAGGCCAAAGAAGACGCCCGCATCCGGGCAAAAGCCGAGGAAAAGACCGCGAACTGGACCAAGGCGGACATCGAGGCCACAAAGACCCAACTGGCCGCGCTGGACGCTTGGAGCGCCACACCCGCCACAACAGAGGAACTGGCCACGCTGCCCAGGCTGACACTGGCCGATGTGGATACTTCGCTGGTGCAGCAGTATATCTACACGGAAAAGGACGCGGCAGGCGTGACGACCCTCCACAACCCCTACGAAACCAACGGCATTGCCTATGTCAATCTGATGTTCGACGCGTCCGCTGTGCCCGATGCGCGCGCACCTTACGCTCAGCTGCTGTGCTCCATGCTGGGTGAGCTGGACACCGAGTCCATGACCAACGCTCAGCTGACCACGCGCATCTATCAGGACACCGGCGCGCTTGGCTTCGGTGTCAGCGCCATAGACCGCGGGCCAGCAAACACGTTCACGCCGTTCGCGGTTGCGTCCGGTTATGCCACAACTGAAAAGCTGCCCCAGATGATGGCGCTGATATCAGAGATCGCACTGCGCACAAAGCTGACCGATCCCGCCATCAGGGCGGCGCTCCAGCGCGCCAAGACCAACTGGGAGTTGGCCAACAGCAGCATGCCGATCAACCTGACGCTCAACCGGGCAATGAGCTCCATTCGCCGGCGCTCTGCGTACAACGAGGCCATATCTGGCGTGGATTATTATCGGTTCCTGACAGACCTGGACCGGAATTATGACACGAAAAGGGACGAGATCCTGGCCGCACTGGAAACCGTGCGCGGCGAGCTGTTCACCAAGTCGAACCTGATGGCATCGGTGACAATGAACGATCAAGACTATCCTGCGTTTGAGGCCGCGGTGTCCGGTTTTGCGGCCCTGCTGCCCGAGGGGAAGCCCGTCCAAAGTGAACAGCCCGCCGAACCCACTGTCAAGAATGAGGGCTTTACAGGCGCGTATGGCGGCAACACGGTGGTCCAGGTCGGACAACTTGAGCCCGCCGCATCCAAAGGCGCATCGTCCGTGGCCGGCGGCGCCATCGACGCGCACCTGACCCGTATCGTGCGTGACCAAGGCGGCGCATATGGCGCACAGTGCTCGTTCAGCGCCCAGGGCGACTACATGGCCTTCCTTTCCTACTTCGACCCCCATCTGAGGGAGACGCTCGACGCCTTTGCCGGCATCCCGAACATGCTGCGCAACCTGGACCTCACGGCTGCGGAGTTGGCCGAGTACCAAAAGACCGCACTGAATGGATACATGGCGCCCATGGGACCCAGCGCCAAGGGCGGCGCCGGCCTGAACCTGTATCTGATGGGTCAGGATCAGCGCGCTGTGGACGCAGAAGTGCAGAGCATCCTGGACGTGACCCTGGACGAAGTCAGGGCGCTGGCGGACCCGATTGAGCAGGTGCTGGCCCAGCACGTGCTGTGCGTCATCGGACCGCAAGACAGTTTGATGCAGCAGACAGACCTGTTCCAGTCGGTCCAGCCGCTGATGCCCATTGAGTACGGAGGCGAAGAAACGCTCGAACCCGCGGCGTAGTTTGTCCTCGCGTCAGCCGGAGGGGGCAAGCCCAGCCGCAATCGAATTGATTAGCGCTTGCGTAAGGGCTGCGGTTTCATCTGTACGCGTCCACCCGCCCCCCGCTGTCATCCTTCGCTGTGCTCAGGATGACAACGGGGGGCGGCGGGGCCTTTTGCGCGCTTACAATGTCAGCGCACGGAAAGCATCCGCAGGCCGCATACTTCAATC
This sequence comes from Eubacteriales bacterium, assembly GCA_031555975.1. GTDB lineage: Bacteria > Bacillota > Clostridia > Christensenellales > Aristaeellaceae > JAJDGF01. Next base: position 10,997 of record JAVBTW010000297.1, on the reverse strand, counting down.
CAAAATCCGGCCATCCGTCCCAATCGTCACGATCTGCCAGGGGATCATCTTGCCGGATGCCATCAGCGCCTCCTTTACGGCGCGCTCAATGCCGCCGCAGCAGGGTACCTCCATGCGCACCACGGTCACCGACTTGATGTCATTGTGTGCAATGATGTCAGTCAGCTTTTCCGCATAGTCCACGTCGTCCAGCTTCGGACAGCCGATCAATGTGATCTTGCCCTTCATGAATTGGGCGTGAAAATTGCCGTGGGCATATGCCGCGCAGTCCGCCGCCACCAGCAGGTTCGCGCCTTGGAAATACGGCGCATTCACCGGCACCAACTGGATCTGAACCGGCCACTGGCGCAGGTTGGACGGCCGTACGGTGGCTGCTTCCACCTGAGCATCCTGCCGTTCGATGGCCCGCGCGTGGGTGCCCGGACAGCCACACGCAAGGGGTTTGGGTTCGGACGCCGCCTTCTGCTGCTGGTTGCGCTTCACGGCCTCCTCGTCGTAGGGCAGCGCCTCGCGCTCCTCAAAGCTGATGGCCCCCGTCGGACAGGCGGGCAGGCAGTTGCCTAGCCCGTCACAGTAGTCGTCCCGAATCAACGCCGCCTTGCCGCCTTTCAGCGCAATCGCACCCTCGTGGCATGCTTGGACACACAGTCCGCAGCCGTTGCACTTTTCCTTGTCAATCACGATCATGTGGCGCTTCATGGTGCGCACCTCCTTTTGATGAGCTGAGTATAGCATGGACGGCATACGAAAGTCCGTTGCATTTGCAACAAAATAAATGGCCATCGGCACCTTGCGCGGCGTACGCTGCGCCTCACAATGTCCTGCAAAGCGCAGCGAAGGACCGCCCGCGGGCGCGGGAGGTCCTTCGCTGCGCCCAGAAGGACGCGGTTCAGGGCGGATTGACACACCTCAAATGAGGCTTGGCGCGTGCCACCCATCATTGATTTGCTTGATCTTCGCGGGATCGGCCTTAGGCTTGCGGTCATAGCTCAACAGCCCGTTGACCTCCTGCTCCACGTCCGTCAGCTGGGTATAACAGAACCCGGCCAACACCTCCGATTGATACAGTGCGTCCACGATCCGCTTGTACTCAGACAAATACTCAGCTTCCGTCGCAGCAGACGTGTATCCCCAGCCCGCCTGCCCGTCGGGCTTGTACGCGACGCCGCCGAACTTGGTCAAGATGACCGGCTGGCCCTCGTACGCATAGCCTTCCGCGTAGATCATCCGACCGCAGGGTTGGTCGTCCAGAATCCGGTCCAGCGCGCTCATGCGCTCCCGGTAATGACGGTACTGCGCCTCGTCCTTCGGCCCGCCGTGGCTGTAGTTGTGGATGGCGCAGATGTCGCCGCCCACCTGCTCCCAACCGTCATTGGAGATCACCAGCCGTGTGCCATCCATGGCTTTGATGGTGTTCACCAGACCCAGCGAGTGCGCCTGCTGCATCGCGTCGCGGCCAATGCGCGGCACGCCCCAGCTTTCGTTGAACGGCACCCATGTGAGGATACAGGGGTGATTGTAATCGCGCATGACCTCATCCATGAACTCGATGGTGAGGTTGCGCACAGCCTCCGGGCTGAAACTCGGCGCGGAAGCGATCTCGCCCCACACGATAAAGCCCAGGCGGTCCGCCCAGTACAAAAAGCGCGGGTCCTCTGTCTTCTGATGCTTTCTCGCGCCATTGAAGCCCATGGCCTTCGCCAGCTCAATGTCCGTCTTGAACGCCTCATCTGAAGGCGCGGTCAGCAGACCCTCCGGCCAATAGCCTTGGTCCAACACCAGCTTTTGATAATAGGGCCGGTTGTTCAAGAACACCATGCCGCCCTCGGTGTGCACCTTGCGCATGCCGAAATAGCTGTCCACGGCGTCCAGTGCTGCGCCGCCGTCCAGCAGCGTCAGCTTGACATCAAACAGGTTCGGGAACTCCGGCGACCAGACCCATCCGCGCCCATGAAAGTCCGTACGAAAAATGTGCTGGCCAAACAGCTCAAACTCGCGGCACAGCTGAGGCTCCATCAAAGTGATCGTGTCGTCAATCACCGGCTCGCCCTTGAAACTGATCTCAGCCCGCAGCCGCAGTCCCCGCGCCGCGCCCGTGATCCGCGCGTCCAGCCGCACCAACCCGCGGTCGATGTCCGGCGTGAACCGGGCGACTTCGATGTGCCTGGCCGCCACCGGCTCCAGCCAAACGCTCTGCCAGATTCCACTGGTGCGGGTGTACCAGATGCTGTGGGACTGCTCCAACCAGTCCTGCTTGCCACGCGGGATCGACTCGTCCTCCGACGGATCGCGCACCCACAGCGTCAGGTTGTTTTCGCCTGCGGTCAGCAGCCGCGTGATGTCCAACCCGAACCCCACGCTGCCGCCCACGTGACCGCCCGCCTCGCAGCCGTTCACAAACACTTTGCACTCGTAATCGACCGCGCCGAATCGCAGCATGATCTGCCGCCCGACCCATCTTTCGGGCACGGCAAACGTCCTGCTGTACCAGAACTCGTCATGGAACACGGTGTCCTCAATGCCCGACAGCTTCGACTGGAACGCGAAGGGCACCTGAATGGTTTTCTCTCCTGGCAGCGCATCAAGCTCCCAGCGCTGGCCAAGCCCGATGCCCTCGTCGTCGAACGCGAACCGCCACTCGCCATTGAGGCACATCCAGTCCGCACGCACGAAGTCCGGGCGTGGGTATTCCGGTCTGTACATGATCCAATCCTCGCTTTATCGATAATGGTCTGACCAAAAAAGGGGACGAACCCCTCGCGGCGCTCGTCTCCCCCCAACAAAATTACACCTTCGCAGCGCCGCCGTCCCGGAACGAACGGTATGCGGCGTCCATGATCTTGGTCAGCCGCACGGCCTTTTCGATGCCGAACTCCTCAATCTGGCCGTTCCGCTGTGCCACATCGGCAAACTGCTGTACCGGCAGCGGCTGTTCTGCGGGCAGGTCAGTGACCTCGACCCACTTGCCACCTGTGTCTTTTCCACTGTACCGCAGCCCGTTGTGGATCATCAGCGCGCCATCGGTCCCGCTGATCTCCAGCGTATAGGGATTGCCCGAGGAGACAAATCCGGTCTCGGACACGCCGATCGCGCCATTTTTGAACGTCAGCACACTCACCGCGTTGTCCTCCACGGGCCGGTCTGTAACATTGGTGAATGTGGACTGCACCGTGATCGGCTCGCCCAGCAGCCATGCAAGCGTATACATCGGGTGCGCGCCCAGATCGATCATCGCGCCGCCGCCACACTGCTCAGCACTGTAAAAGTGCGCGGGCAGCCAGTCCGCGCTGCTGCCATTGTGCACATTGCGCACACGGGCATAGCCGACCGTGCCCAACGCGCCACTGTCCATGATCTGCTTGGCCTTGATCAATTCGGGCCGAGTCAAGTGCGGGAACGAGATCACAAACGTCTTGCCGCCCTGGGCAATTGCCCGCTCAATCCGTTCCGCCTCCGGGTTCGTCAGCGCAAGCACCTTTTCGGTAAACACGGCTTTGCCCGCCTTCGCCGCCGCGCAGATGATGTCCGGGTGCAGGTTCGTGGCCGAGTTCACCGCCACCGCGTCGATGGCCGCATCTGCCCAGATGTCGTCCAGGTTCGCGACGAACTGGCAGCCCAGCTTGTCCGCCCAGGCCCTGCCGCTCTCCGCATCCTCGTGATACACAGCAGCGATCTTGCAGCCTGGCGCCGCCGCCAAAGCGTTTGCATACTCGTCCGCGTGCACATGCCAACGGGAAATCATGGCGATATTCATGTCGTTGTTCCTCCTCCGCTTACTTCACCCTGAACGACTTGATCTCATACGGCTTCAGCTCAAATGTGACCGCATTTCCGTCGGGCATGAGATCACTGATCTTGCGCTCCAGCAGGTCGCATTCCTCAACTGAGGTGAACGCCGCACCCAGCGCAAGTGTCGCGCTCAGCAGCCTGCGTCCATGGTTTTCGTACAGCCTGACGATATAGCCCTTGCCGTCCTGCGCGCCCTTCACGGATTCGATTACGATGTCGCGGTCGGAGGTGCTCAGGAAAGCGCCCTTCGCCTCGCCCTCACCGGCGCCCACAGAGGCCACCACCGGGACATTCAGCCTGTAGGCCATGTCCGGCGTGTTCGCCTCGCGCCAGCCGCCCGCATGGGGCATGATGGCATAGGTCAACTGATGCGCGCCCTGATCGGCATCCTCGTCAGGCGACGTGCTGGTCTTGAGCAGGGTCAGGGCCATGCTGCCCTCGTCCACGCTGTGGCCATATTTGCAATCGTTCAGCAGCGAGAAGCCGAACCCGTCCTCCGAAACGTCCATCCACTTGTGCGCGCAGACCTCGAAACGGGCCACATCCCAGGACGTGTTCTTGGTGGTGCCGCGCTTAAGGTTGCCGTACTGGATGTCAAAGGTGGCGTCGTTATACAGCAGGTCCACGGGGAAATGCGCCTTCAGCAGGTACTGCTGTTCCACAAAATGGGCGTTGGTCTTGAAGTCAATGCGCTCAATGCCGCTGTATAGGCAAATGTCCTGTTCGATGGTGCTGTTCATATAGGCGTACTTCACGCGCAGGACCGACACCACCGGGCCCTTGGCAACGACATCGGCGGACACCACGTCCGTGACCTCATAGGCTTTGCGATCGTAGTAGATGTTCACGTCCCACGCGTCGTAGTTGTGTGGCTTGTTTTCGTACACCACGAGCCTGTTCATCGGGCCTTTGGCCACTTCGCGGCCCGTCGATTTTTCGATCAGGCTGGTGATGCGCAAAGCCTTGTCGAACTTGCCCGAGAAGAATGGCGTCTCAAACTTGGTCTTGCTGACGGCCACGTCCTTCCCTTTGACTGCCTCCTCGGCGAAGAAGAACGGCGTCTGCGCCATGGGCAGCAGACCCTTGACAAACGCGCAGGCTTTCCCTTCCACGAACTGCACCGGGTACAGCGCGCCGTCCGCGCCACGCAGGGATTTCACCCACTCGGGCGCGTCGAACCACACGATGTCATCGCGGACGAACGACAGCGTGTTCATCGCCAAGACGTCGCCCTTCAGCGCGCCGGACAGCGCGTCCAGCGCTTGCTGACGCAGCGCGCCCACATCGTCAAACAGCCGCGCATAGATGATGTCGGAGTCGTCGTACACCTTCTTGATGGACGAGCCGGGCAGGATATCGTGGAACTGCAGCGTCAGCACATCCTCCCAGATCCTGTCGAACTTGGCCACCGGATACGCCATGCCTGCATACGTCCCGGCCTGGACCCACAGCAACTCGGCATCGCGCAGCGCAAGCTCGATCTTACGGTTGTTGCGCTTGTTCTTGCCCTGCGCGGTGTATGTGCCGCGATGGTACTCCAGATACAGTTCTCCGGACCATTTGGGCAGGCGCGGATCGTCCTTCACCCGCTTCTCCAGTTCCTCAAAGAACGGCAGCGCATGCATCTGGCGCACCACGGGCGTGCCCGGCAACGGCGTGGCCATGCGCCTGCCATTCTCCAGCATCCAGTCCGTCGGGCCGCCGCCGCCATCGCCATAGCCATAGCTGACCAGGAACTCGTCGTCCAGGCCCTTTTGCTGATAGCGGTTCCAGCCGCCCTGCATCATCGACGGGTTCAGCATGGCGTTGTAGGTAGTGAAGTGCGTCAGCGCGTCGTGGTTGTCCGACTTGAGGTCGCGCGACGGCGAGAAGTGCGTCAGCACTTCGCTGCCGTCGATGCCCTTCCACTCGAACGTGTCGTAGGGCGAAAGGTTGAACTCGGACCAGCTCAGCTTTGTGGTCATGAAGTAGTCGATGCCGGATTTTTTCAGGATCTGCGGCAGCGCTGCACTGTAGCCGAACACGTCCGGCAGCCACAGGATGCGGCAGTGCACACCGAATTCGCGCCCGAAGAACTGCTGGCCCATCAGGAACTGACGCACAAGAGACTCGCCGCCCGCCAAGTTGCAGTCGGCTTCGACCCACATGCCGCCCTCGACTTCCCAGCGCCCATTCTTGACGGCCTTCTTGATCCGGTCAAAGACCTCCGGCGCGTCCTCTTTGACGGTGGAATACAGCTGCGCCTGGCTGGACATGAACTTGTACTCGGGATACTGTTCCATCAGCTTCAGCACCGTAGAAAAGCTGCGCACAGCCTTATACCGCGTCTGCTCCAGGTCCCACAGCCACGCCACGTCGATGTGGGTGTGGCCCACTGCGTCCGCATAGGCGACGGGGGTAACGCCCTGACGCCTATCATAATACTCCGCCTTCAGATAGGCGCGCGCGGCCGCCACGGACTGATCATACGCCTTCGAATAGAGCGTACGGATGTCCAGTATGTCAATCGCGCGTGCCAGCGCTTCGAGGGTCGTCTCCCGCTCACGGTTTCCTTCAGGCAGCAAGATCGCGGCCTCATATGGCACCTCAATGTCATAGATCAACTGGACCAGATTCTCATCCACATCGTCCAGCGACACGAACAACACCGGCGGGTCCATGGGCTGAAGCTTGTTGATCACGGTGTACGCGTTCAGCACGATGTCAAACGTCTCGCCCGGCTTGGCCTTTTGTTGCAGCAGCAGGGATGTGTGTTTGGTGTCAAACGCCTGCTCAATGCGGCCATTGACCCACACGACGAACTGCGGATTGACCGCCTCCCACAGCGCCTCCCGGCCCGTGCGCACGTTTAGCACCACGCGGCCCTTGTATCCCTCAGGCACCGTCACACGAAACTTGAAATCCCACCACTCGCTGTCGTGCGCCCAAGTGCCCCCGTTCCGAAAAGGTCCAAAGGCGTCCGTGCCCTTCGGGGCGATCTGGATCCCGTCCACGGCCGTTTTCGTGCGCAGTACAAGCGGCTTCAATTCGCTCAGCATCCGTCGAATCCGCGCGTCCAATTGATGTAGTTGCATGGCTCAATAACCCTCCTTAAAAGTGAAGATTCACCCACAACAAGAGCATAGCACATAGAACAGGCGGGGGCAAGCCCCCGCCATACGAATATAACAAATATACTTTTATCCTTTGATGCCGGTAAAGGTTACGCCTTCAATGAAGCGCTTCTGCATGAAGAAGAACAGGATGATGATCGGTGCGGACGTCATGACCGCGGCGGCCATCATGTGCGGCCAATCGGTGGCGTGCTGGCTCTTGAACTGCTGCAAACCGATCTGCAGCGTGTACATGGAGCTGGTCTGTAGATAGATCAGCGGGCCATTGAAATCGTTCCAACTGTTGAGCATCTGGAAGATGACGATCGTCAACACCGCGGGCTTGCACAGCGGCAAGAAGATGCGGAAGAAGATCATCGGTTCCGGGCAGCCGTCCACGCGCGCCGCATCGTCCAGGTCCCGCGGCAGGCCCATGAAAAACTGGCGCAGCAGGAACAGGAAGAACGGGATGCCGAAATACTGCGGGATGATTAGCGGCGCGAACGTGCCGATCAAACCCACGCGCGCGAAGATCATGTAGATCGGGATCATGATGACCTGATAGGGGATCATCATGACCGCCAGCGTCACGAAGAACAGCGGCTTTTTCCCGCGCCACTGCATGCGCGCCATGCTATACGCGACGATCGGGCACGTCAGCGCCACGCCCAGCATGTTCATCAGCGTCACGAACAGTGAGTTCTTCATGTACGTCAGGAACGGGATCAAATCAAACACTTCCGGATAATTGCCCCACAAAAACTGGTTCGGAAGCCAGGTGACCGGGTATTTCATGCATTCCTTCAGCGCCTTGAACGATGTGGACAGCATGATGAAAAACGGAATCAGGAAGAATAATGTGGCCACCAACATCGCCGCATGCGTGAGTGTGCGGCCGATGATTTTCTGTGCTCTGACACTCATCTGATCGCACCTCCCTTCATTCGCCCATGTAGTGCACCCACTTGCCGGAGGTGCCGTACACAAACACGGTTAACGCCATAATGACCACAAACATCATCCATGCCATGGAGTTCGCGATGCCCATCTTGAAGTAGGCAAACGCGTTTTTGTACAGGTACATGGCGTAGAACAGCATGGAGTTCGCCGGGTTAGCCGTGCCGTTGGTGATGACGAACGCCAGCGTAAACTGCTGCAGCGCACCGATGATGCCCATGATCACGTTGAAGAAGATGACAGGGGTCAAAAGCGGCAGCGTGATGTGCATCGCCTTGTTCCAGCCGCCGGCGCCGTCGATGGTCGCGGCCTCGTAATAGTCGCCAGGGATGTCCTGCAGGCCCGCCAGGTAGGTCAGCACCGTGGTGCCGATCGTCCACATGGAGATCAGAACCATTGAGGGCTTGGCCCAAAACTCACCGCCGAACCACGGTGGCCCTTCAATCCCAAACCATGTCCAAAGCCGGTCGTTCACAATGCCAAACTGGCTGTTCAGCAGCCATTGCCAAATGATGCCCACCGCAACCGCGGGAACCAGCGTCGGGATGAACACCACCACGCGGTAGACGCCCTGCGCCTTCGACTTGACGTTCAGCAGCAGCGCCATGATCACGCCCACCATCAGGCCCGCCGGAACGGCCATGACGGTGTACAGCATGGTGTTGCGCACCGAAATCCAAAACACGTCATCGGCCAGCAGCGTCCTGTAGTTCTGAAACCCTACGAACTCTGTCGGAAACAGCCCCTTAAAATCAAAAAAGCTGTAATAGATGGATGACAACAGCGGATATGCGTAAAACACGGCCAGCCCGATCAGCCACGGCAAGGCAAACAGCCAGCCGTACAGTTCACGCTGTCGGAAGGCCGAGCTGGTCTTTCCGGACTTGACCGCAGGTGATTTCGAAACCATATGGATTCCCCCTTTTCCAGAATGCGGAGAAACCGCTGCCCTTTGGAAAAAGCTGTCCCGGCTGTTGAATGGCCGGGACAGCCTGCTTCGGCATTATGCCATTGAGGTTACTTCGCCAGCTTGTCCAGCTCGGCGTTGACCTTCTCGGTCACGGCATCCAGCAGAGCCTGCGGCTCGCCACGGCCATAAAGCGCGTTGTCGGTGGCGGTCACCAGCTCGTCCCACAGCAGCTGACCCGCGGGGATCGGCGGGCGGGAGTACGCCGTCGGGAAGATGTCCAGGAACACCTGGAAGTCCGGATCGTCCTTCGCGAAGGACAGGTTGTCGTTCAGCTCTTTGCAGCTGAGGAAGTGGGTGGTCTCTTCGCCGTAGTTGATGGCGCCCTGACCCACGGTCATGAAGGCTGCGAACTTCGCGGCGCTCTCCACGTCCTTGCTGCCCTTCGGCACGACATGCGCCCAGCCGCCGGCCCAGGAGTTGTTGTCCGTTCCGGTGGGGGTGGGGATCAGCGCGACGCCAAAGTCGAGTTCGGGGTTCTGGGTGCGGTAGGTGGCGATCTCCCACGGGCCGCTGACGATCATCGCAACCATCTCGGAGGCGAAGATGTTCATGTCGGAACCTTGGGCCGCGTTGTTGAAGTCGGCGACGGACTCAATGTTGAACTCGTCGGCGAAAGTCTTCTCCCACGTCAGCGCTTCGACGATCTTGGGATCGTTCGCGGTGATCTTGCCATCGGCGCCCTGGAACTGGCCGCCAAACGCCCAGCCCCAGGTGTACAGCCAGCCCTGGTTCAGCCACGGCGCAAAGCCGATCACTTCGAAGCGGTTGCCCTGCTTCTTGGTCAGCGCCTTGGCGTAGGTCATCAGCTCTTCGGTGGTCTTGGGGGGCTCTGTGAAGCCCGCCTCGGCCAGCATGGTCTTGTTGTAGTACAGGGCGCGCACGTCCGTGTCAAAGGGGAACGCGTACAGCCTGTCGTTGTAGCTGGCCTCGCCCCAAGCGAAGTCATAGAACTTGTCCTTGGTGACGCCGTTCTTCTCGGCATAGTCGGTCAGGTCCTCGAACAGTTCGCCATTGGCCCACTGTGCGACCATGAAGCGGTCAAACAGCACGACATCCGGCGGGGTGCCGCCATTGATAGCGACGGTGAGCTTGTCAGTGATGCCGGAGCCGGAGCCGGAGCCGCCGATGAACTCGGCGTTGACTTTGATGTCGGGGTTTGCTGCGTTGAACTCCTCAACGCTCTTTTGCAGCGACTGCTGATCGAGGCCGCTATGGGGATACCAGTAGGTAATTTCCGCAGCCATTGCAGTGCCGACGACGCCCAGCATCAGTACCAGCGCCAGGAGCAGAGACAGGGTCTTCTTCATGGATAGTTCGCCCTCCTTATATAATAGTTTACACTTTTAGTATACATGCATAATGCCTGATGCGGAAAGGGGGCGATTTTTGGTTTTGCTCCATTATTTTTGGTTAATTCAATGGTTTTGCCACATTTATGTCTTTTCCGACTGCCTTGACAGCCCGTCCCCGCTCATGGATAATGAGATCGACGATGACGGGGGGTGGGCAAACGTGCGCAGCATCCGTGCACAGCTGATTCTGGTGTTCCTGTTGGTGATCCTGGTGCCGTCATCGCTGATCACATACCTGATGTACAGCCAATCCATCGAGCAGCTGGACAAGGGCCTTGGCGACGCGCAGGTGAGCAAGCTGTCCAAGGCGGCCACGCTCATCGACCAGTCCCTAAGCGACATGAGCCTGCTGCTCTGGCAGCTCGCCGACAGCGACGAATTCATCGCCAACGTGCAACAGATTCAGCCTGGGCTGAACGATCCGTATGCCAAAAATGCGGCTTCGATCATGCGCGCCTCGCAGGCATTCTACAGCCGCCGCATCGAGACGATCTATCTCTATTTATACGAGCCGCGCCAGATCATCACCTCCTACGCAAACACGCGCATCATTGAGGTTCGCGATGAGCGATACTATGACTGGATTGTGAAGCATTCGCTCAGGGACGGCCAAGCGCAGTCGACGCCGTGGTTTTCGTCGCCGGGCGTACCCTCGCCGTCGCTGACGGAGTCAAACGGCCGGTCGGTGATCAAAAAGCAGCGCGTCAGCGCGCCGGACGGGCAGCCCATCGGTGAGTTGGCGATGTTGATTTCCGGCATGACGCTGCGCTCCGCATACCTCGACACACTGCGCGACGCCAGCGGTGAAATCATCCTCATGACCGATCCGGACAGTCG
>JAVBTW010000213.1:0-5165 GCA_031555975.1 Eubacteriales bacterium | reverse complement strand
GCAATCTTCAGCGCGTGCAGGATCGCCGCGCGCCGGTTTTCGATAACCACATACGCGCATTCAGTGCGCTTGATGCCCTTTTCGATCTCAACCAGGATCCTGTCCGGATCCTCGGACCTCGGGTTGTCGGAGGTCAGAATGCAGAAGTCGGCCAGGTTGCCGCCGATCTCACCCATGATGGGACGCTTTTCCTGGTCGCGGTCTCCGCCGCAGCCGAACAGCGCGATGACCCGCGCCTTGGCCGTCTCGCGAACGGTGGTCAAGATATTCTTGAGCGCATCCGGCGCGTGGGCGTAATCCAGTATTACGCGGTAGTCCGTGTCCGTGTCCAGCAGTTCGATGCGGCCGGGCACATTGCTGACGGCCTCCAGCCCCGCTTCAATTTCGTTGGGATACACCCCTGCGGCGTCGCAAATGGCGGCGGCCATCATGGCGTTGTAGACATTGAAAATGCCCGACAGCTTCAACCCGACATCAATCGCGTACTTCTTGTTCATGGTGATCTTGAACGCGCAGCCGCGCTCGCCCACTTCGATGTCATTTGCGTACATGTCCGCTTTGGCGCGAATGCCGATTGAGGTCTTTTCAATCGAGAGTTTTTTAAACTCCCTGGCGACGCGGTCGTCGTCCTTGTTGAAGATGGCCTTCCTGCACATCTCGGGCCGGAACAGCCGCATTTTCGCGGCCATGTAGCCGTCCATGTTGCCGAAAAAGTCCAAGTGGTCTTGTGTGAGATTCGAGAACCCGCACACATCGAACACCATGCCCTCCAGCTTCATCAGCGCCATGGCATGGGCGGAGACCTCCATCACCACATGGGTGACGCCCGCGTCTTTCATTTGGCGAAGTAGGCTCTGAAAGTCCAGCGGGTCCGGTGTGGTTAGGTTGGCTGGGATGGACTCGTCGCCGATCATGCTGCATACGGTGCCGATCAGGCCGACCTTGTGGCCAGCTTTTTCCAGAATCGATTTGATCAGAAAGCTGGTGGTCGTCTTGCCCTTGGTGCCTGTGATGCCGATCAAGTGCATGTCCTCCGCCGGATTGCCGTAGAATGCGGCCGCCATATAGGACAGCGCCGCGCGCACATCGGGTACGACGATCTGGGCGCAACTGACGTCCAGTTCCCGTTGCACACATAGGCACGCCGCACCGGAGGCCACCGCCTGGGGCGCAAAATCATGCGCGTCCATGCGCGTGCCGGGGATGCAAAAGAACATCGCACCCGGCGCGACTTTGCGCGAGTCCGTACATAGCTCCGTGACATCCGCGAACCCGTCGCCGACGATTTTGGCGCCACTCGGCACCACTTTTGCAAATTCAGAAACGTTCATCTGGAACCCGACCTCCTGTATGTGGCTGCCGCTGCGGGCATGGGTAGGTGCATTTGCGATATACTCAGCACGTATCGCGGTCATCCTGAGCGTCAGCGAAGGTTCTTCTTCTCGATGATCAGGAAGGGCGTACAGATCGTGTGGTGATGGTATTGCTACCCGCCATTATATCACCCAGGCGGCTCGAATGTCACCGTAATTGTCGATGATGGTGTTAATTGTTCGCCAGGCGGTATGGATTGTTTTACCGCAATCCCGCTGCCCTCAACGACCATTTCCAAAGACCGCGCCCGGATCAGCCGTTCGGCTTCCAAAATCGTCAGGCCCGTGACATCAGGCACGACACAGCGGTATTCGGCCTGGCTGTCGTCCTCACCATCGACATATAGCATGACCAGCGACTGCTCCTGCATACGCACGCCTGCGGCGGGCATTTGGTCGATGACCCTGGAGCCGATACCAGAGACCAGATAGCCAAAACCCCCGGATTTCAATGTTTGGGTCGCGTCCGAGATGTCCATGCCACCCACGTCCGGCACGTCCGCCATCTTCAGTTCCTTGCCCTTATCCGCCTTCGGCGCATAGCCCTTGTACTGCAGAATCTGCTTGATGATGTCTTTCGCGAACGGCGCCGCGGTGACGGAACCAAAGTCTGGCCGCTTTTGCGCCTCATCCACAATCACCAGCACACCGACCTCCGGGTCCTCAATCGGCGCAAAGCCGATAAAACTGCCGATGTGGGTTTCGCTTGAGACGACGCCATCTATGTAAAGTTGCGCGGTTCCGGTCTTTCCGCCGATGTCGTAGCCCTGAATGAACGCGTTGCGCCCACCGCCCTCCTCAACCACCTTGCGCAGCATCTGCCGCAGCGTGGCGCTGGTGGCCTCAGAGATGGGATTGGCCGCCACTTCGGGGCGACCCACCTCCAGCGTTTCACCGGCGGGCGAGTCGATCTGTTTGACGACATAGGGCACCATCAGGTTGCCCCCGTTGACCGCCGCGCAGGCCGCGGTCAACAGCTGTATAGGTGTCACCGCGACCGATTGTCCAAACCCGATCCGGGCGATGTCCACTCGCTTGCAGTTGGCCTCGCTGATCAGGATGCCGCCCGCTTCGCCGCGGATATCCACACCGGTGGCTCTGCCCAGGCCGAACGCGTTCAGGTACTTGTAAAACCTGGGCACACCCAACCGCAGACCCATCTCCACGAACACCGGATTGCAGCTGTTGCACAGCGCCTGTGTAAAGCTCTCGCTGCCATGCGGGTTGCCCCAGCATTTGATTCGGCCGCCTTCGACCACCACAGACCCGCTGCAGTAAAAGTGTTCGCCAAGGCTCACAACCCCTGAATCCAGCGCCGCCGACGTGGTCAGGATCTTGAATGTGGATCCCGGCTCATAGGCGTCCGTCACGAGGCGGTTGCGCATCAGCTCGTTGAGCTGGTCCACATCACTTCGCGGCGGGTCGTTCAGGTCAAAATCCGGCTTGTTGCACATGGCGAGGATTTCGCCGGTCTTGGGGTTCATGACCAGTACGCGCACGGCTTTGGCACGGTTTACGCTCAGCGCTTCCCGCGCCGCCTGTTCCACAAAGCTCTGTATGGAGTAGTCGATCGTGAGCGACACGGTGGAGCCATCTTGCGGCTCGACGTACTCCCGCGCGCCATAGGCAAGCTCACGGCCCTTGCCGTCGATCTCGTCCAGTAAACGCCCAGCCTTGCCGCGCAGGTACTTGTCCAGCGACAGTTCCAGTCCGCTTTGCCCCACACCGTCGATGGTCGTCAGGCCCAGCAATTGGCTGGCAAAAGCGCCCATCGGATAGTACCGCTTGGAATCCTCTTCTAGGTACAGGCCGGAAAGGTCCGTGGACCCTTTTGCCTGGTGACTGGCGTACAAACTGCGCAGTTGCTGCGCGAGAGACTTGTCAAGTTGGCGCTTCAGGATCACGCCGCCTTTGGAACGGTCAGACGCCTTTTTCTCGATGGTGGCCACGTCCAAGTCCAGGATCGGGGCCAGGATCTGAGCAAACGCTTTGGCGTCCACCACTTGCCGCGGACTGACCGACGCGATATACGCAGTGGCAGACACAGCGAGGGTATTTCCGTTTCGATCCAGAATGCTGCCCCGCTGCGGGGCGATGATGGACTCAGATGTCCATTGACTCTGCGCACGCTGCTGCAATTCTTGCGATTGCAGCACCTGTAGCCGGAACAGTTGCACCACTTCCAGGCAAAACAGCACCGCAAAAATCCCCATACACAGAGCAAGGCGGCGACGGATGACCGGGCCCGTACTGACCAAGCGCATCCCTCCCCGCCCATTTGATCAATCCACCGGAACCTGCAAACTGTTCATCACAGTCTGCTGCTGTACTTCGGTGGAAGGACCACCCGGCGAGATCACGCGGATTTGTCCGTCCTCTGGTTGTATCATGCCCAACCGGCCGATCGCCTCATCATGGACGCGCTTGATGTTTCGCTGCATGCTCAGTCGCATGTTCAGGTTGCCCGCGTCGCCCTTCTTTTCGCGGATGGAGGCCGTCAGCGTTGCGATTTCCTTGGTGTTCTGGGCGATTTGCGCCAGTCGCCCGATCTGTAAAAACACCAGCACCAGCGCCAAAATCACGAATGTGTACATGGCCATGCGGCTGGCTTTGGTGGCCTTCAGTTCGCGCTGCGCACGCGTTTCCGGCGGCGGCTGCACGAGCTGGGTGCGCTGGGTCGGCATGCGGCCTGCCGTGCGCTGCGGCTCAAACGGAACATCAAAGGAATGGCTCCGTGCAGGCGGTCTGTGCTTATTCTGCGCGCTGCCGCGCCGCTGCGCGGAATAGGCCGCATCGGCCCCTGTACGGCTCATAGCTATTCCCTCCCTCCACAAACTAGAACCAAGCTGTGCGCATGCAACGTGTGCGCGCGCTCCTCTGCGTGCGATGCCACGCGAGCGCCAGTGGCCGCAACCCACGCGAGCGGATCGAGTCCTGCGCGTTAGGCCTGTGAATAATAGCGGTCGTTAATGTAGTCGAGCAGCTCTGCCTGCTCAGCTTCTGTCTCACTCGTGACCCGTTCGAACTTCTCTTCCGGCCAGATTTCCAGATAAGGCCCCACGCCAACGAACCGGACGGACTTGTCCATCCCGACTTTTTGGCGCAGAGTCTGCGGCAGCAGCACGCGGCCCTGTCCGTCCAGCGTGCTTTCAGGGAAGGAAAAACCGAGGATCAATCGCTTGTAGCGCATCGCTCTGGCATCCACGGTCGGAATGCGGTCCATCTCGTCCGCAATCTTCTGCCACTGGTCAACCGGGTAAAGCGCCAGCGCGCTCAAGTCGCTATTCAATCCCACCGTGAACTGGTCCCCCAGCGCCTCACGATAGATGACCGGAATGGTTGCGCGGCCTTTCGGGTCAATTGTATGATTCGCATTGCCATTAAATGCGTGGCCCGCCATTCCGATCTCCTCCCTTCGACGCAGTTTGACATTGAGTTACACCCAGTGCCCCACATTATAACACAACTCGACACAAAAATACAACTATTCCCACGTTATTCACCAAAAAGTAAGAAAAAAGACTTTGGTCGGCTAGATGTAGCCAATCAAAGTCCTTTGCACACTATATACAGGAAGAAGTTGCGTTGCCCTAACCTGCGACGATCAACACTGGCGAAAAATCGATGCCGTCGGACGATGCCTGAACATACCGCACACCGTCCACATCACCGCGAACCGCACCCTTGAGCGCCGCCCCGTGCAGATGCCCATATGCGCAGACCCCAGCCCCATACGCCCTGAGCAGCGCCGTGAAGCCGGTCTGCTTCAACTCTGTCGTCAGCGGCGGAAAA
>JAVBTW010000045.1:0-6471 GCA_031555975.1 Eubacteriales bacterium | reverse complement strand
AATACGTGACGAGCCGCCACCTGCGCGCGCGGCTGTTCCGCGAAATGCAGACCGACATGTCGCTGCATGTGGAGGACCCGGGCACGACAGACGCGTTCAAGGTCAGTGGCCGGGGCGAGTTACACCTGTCCATCCTGATCGAAAACATGCGCCGTCAGGGCTATGAGTTCGCCGTGACGAAACCGACGGTACTCTACAAGGAAATCGACGGCCAGCTGTGCGAACCGATTGAGAAGCTGGTGTGCGACGTTCCCAGCGCGTATGCGGGCTCTGTCATCGAAAAGATCGGCCGACGGCGCGGTACGCTGGTAACCATGACCGGCGGCGACCGGACGCGTTTGGAATTTTCGGTCCCCTCGCGCGGTCTGTTCGGATATCGCAGCGAGTTTATGACCGACACGCGCGGCGAAGGCGTGATGAGCGCGGTGTTTGACGGATACGAGCCGGAAAAGGGTGAAATTCCGACGCGGATCAGCGGTTCCTTGGTCGCGTTTGAAACCGGAGACACGACCGCATACGCGATGTTCAACGTGCAGGATCGCGGCGAGCTGTTTGTGTTGCCGGGAACGAAAGTCTATTCCGGCATGGTCGTGGGGCGGAATTCGCGCCCCGGCGACATGGATGTGAACGTGTGCAAGAAAAAGCACTTGACGTCCATGCGCAACTCCGCAGGCGCGGAGGAGGCGCTGAAGATCACGAATTATCGCATCCCGACGATGGAAGAGGCTTTGGAGTTCATTGATGACGATGAACTGCTGGAGATCACACCCAAGTCGTTCCGAATGCGGAAGCGGGAACTGGTCGCGGATAAGCGCAAGAAATCCGCGAGCAAGAAATAACCGGACGGCGGGCGCTGACGCGCCAGGGGCTCTCCGACGGGCTTCGCGGTGCGATTGAGGGTGGAGGTGCGTTATGCGCGCGACGCGTTTGCAGCTTAGGGATTTCCGCAATTACCAGCGCGCGGACATCTCTCCCTGCCCGGGCATCACGGTGTTCCATGGCCAGAACGCGCAGGGGAAGACCGCGCTCCTTGAAGCCATCTACCTCTGCTGCACAGGCCGCTCCCACCGCACCTCTCGCGACAAGGAACTCCTCCGCTGGGACCAGCCCACATCCTCCATTGTCCTCGACGTCCTTCGCGCGGACGGCACGCATCAGATCGACATCGCACTGTCCTCCTTTGCGAAAAAGCACGTGCGCATCAACGGCACCCTCACCGCCCGCACCGGTGAGTTGATGGGCCACGCCAACGGCGTGCTCATTTCGCCCGAGGACCTGCGCATGATCAAGGATGGCCCCGCCGAGCGCCGCAGGTTCATCGACATGGAACTGAGCCAGATCCGACCCGCCTATTATTACGCGCTGCAGCGCTATCACCGCGCCCTGCAGCAACGGTCTGCGGTCCTGCGCGATGCACAGACCCGTCCGTCCATCCTGGGCACACTGGACGAATGGGACCAGCAACTCGCGCGCGTCGGTGCGGAAATTATCGAACACCGCCGCCAATTTGTTGACCGGCTCCATGACGCCGCCTCCGCCATCCACGAAAGCATCACGGGTGGCCTTGAGCACTTGCAGGTCTGCTATGAACCAGCACTGAAATCGGACGCCTCCTCAGGCGCGCTCGAGGCGGTTTTCTACAGTGCGCTCCAGGCCGCGCGCCCGGTCGATCTGCGCCGTCAGACCACAACCGTCGGCCCTCATCGCGACGATCTCGCCATGCTCATCAACGGCGTGGACGCCCGCGCCTACGGCTCCCAGGGTCAGCAGCGCACCTGCGCGCTGTCTCTCAAGCTTTCCGAGCTGCATGTCATGCATAATCTCACCGGTGAGTGGCCAATCCTCATGCTGGACGATGTGATGAGTGAGTTGGACCCCACGCGGCGGCGACATCTGTTCGCCCACCTCCAAGGCATTCAAACCCTCGTCACCTGCACCGATCCCGGCGACCTGGCAGGGGCGGAGGTGGGCCTGATGGTGCGCGTAGACAGCGGCACGGCCATCCTTTAACCGGGCCACGAACGCCAGGATTGCCGTCCTGAACACAGCGAAGGATCTTCTTCTGTAATTCAGAAGAACATCCTACGCTGTGTTCAGGCCGTCCGCATCGCACGATGAGGAGGGGAGGCGGCCTGTCAAGCCCACACCCGCCACCCAATCGATCCTCGGTTACCTAGCTCCGATGCGCGACCAATCCAATGGCCTTGCTGATTTCCAGCACAAACAGCGGCACCAGCGCCAGACCCGCGCCCACCGCGTACAACCACCAGGGCAGGATCGTCAGCTCAAACACCATCGCAATCGGTGGCACAAACAGCACCAGGCACGTCAGCGCCAGACTCCCCAGCACGGCCAAATTCATGTACTTGTTCGAAAATGCGCCGATCTTAAGCAGCGACTTGTCCGACCGCATGTTGTAAGCCTGCACCAGCTGGCACAGCGCCAGCACCATGAACGCCATCGTGCGCCCGCCCTCAATGTCGCCGGTGTTCAGCTTACCAAGATAATACCCAGCCAGCGTCAGCGCCGCAAACCTCACGCCCTGCAGCCCGATCCGAACACCCAGTCCATGGGCGAACAGGCTTTCGTTCTTCGGCTTGGGCGGCTGGTTCATGACTTCCCGGTCCACCGCCTCCATGCCCAGCGCGATCGCCGGAAAGCTGTCTGTCACCAGGTTGATCCACAGCAACTGCATCGACAGCAGCGGCGATTCGTGCCAAAGAATCATCGCCAGGAACACCGTGATGACCTCGCCGATATTGGTTGACAGCAGGTACGCCACGGCCTTCCTGATGTTGTCGTAGATGCCACGACCCTCCTCCACCGCCGAGACGATGGTGGCAAAGTTGTCGTCGGTCAGGATCATGTCCGCCGCGCCTTTCGACACATCGGTGCCGGTGATGCCCATCGCGCAGCCGATGTCTGACGCCTTCAGCGCAGGCGCGTCATTCACGCCATCTCCGGTCATACTGACCACCGCGCCTTGACGCTGCCAGGCCTTGACGATCCGGATCTTGTTTTCCGGCGATACGCGGGCGTACACGCTCGTGTTCCTGACAATCTCGTCCAGTTCAGCGTCGGTCAGCTGGTCCAGTTCCGCGCCGGTCATGGCGCCGTCGCCTTCATTGCGGATGCCCAGATCCCGTGCGATCGCGCTGGCGGTCACCACATGGTCGCCGGTGATCATCACGGCCTTGATGCCCGCCTGCTTGCATTCGGCCACGGCCACGCGCACTTCCGGACGCGGCGGGTCGATCATGCACACCAAGCCCACGAACGTGAGACCCGATTCCAGTGCCTCAAATGTCGGTTTCTCCGGCACGGCATCAATTTCTTTGACCGCCACAGCCAGAACGCGCAGCGCCTGCTCGCCCAGTTCGTCCACCAGCGCCCTCGCCCTGTCCATGTCAGAGCTGGCGCATCGGGTCTGGATGGAGTCGAACGCGCCCTTGGTGATGACCATGTGCTTTCCGTTCATCTCGCAAACGACGGTCATCAGCTTGCGATCGCTGTCAAACGGCAACTCCGTCTCGCGCGGATAGTCCTCCTGCAGATCCTCTTTGATCAGTCCGTCGTTGTGCGCGGCCAACACAATACAGGTTTCGGTCGGGTCACCCAGGTGTTGCACGGTGCCATCCGCATTGATCACGATGTTGCCGTCACAGCACAGCGTGGCGTAGGTCAACAGTTGCCTGATCTCCGCACCGTCCTGTCCAGCGGCGATGTCCGACAGTTTGTCAGTCGTGGCATCATATGCCTTCACCAGTGTCATGCGGTTCTGGGTCAATGTGCCGGTTTTGTCTGAACAGATGACAGACGCGCTGCCCAGCGTCTCCACGGCTGGCAAATTGCGAATGATGGCGTTCCTTTTCGCCATTCGCGTGACGCCGATAGAGAGCACGATGGTCACGATGGCCGGAAGGCCCTCGGGGATCGCGGACACGGCCAGTGAGACCGAGGTCATAAAAATGGAGAGCAGCGGGATCTGGTTGACCAGGCCCAGCACAAAGATCACGGCACAGATGGCAATGGCCATGATGCCAAGCATCTTGCCCAAGTTTTCCAGCTTTTTCTGCAGCGGGGTCTGGGTCTCTTGTTCGCCCGACAGCAGCTTGGCGATCTTGCCCATCTCGGTGTTCATGCCGGTGCCTGTAACGATGGCGGAAGCCCTGCCATAGGTGATGGAGCAGCCCGAATAGACCATATTGAGCCGGTCGCCCAAGGCTGCGTCCGCCACGACCTCGACGCGGGCATCCTTTTCCACGGGCACAGACTCGCCGGTCAACGCGGACTCCTCGGATTTCAGGTTCGCGGACTCCAGCAGCCGCGCATCGGCCGGTACGAAATCACCGGCCTCAATCAGTATGATGTCGCCGGGCACCACATCCTTGGCGTTGATTTGGATGTCCTTTCCGTTGCGGCGTACGCGCGCGTGCGGCGCGGACATGCTTTTCAGGGCATCGAGTGCCTTTTCAGCCTTGCCCTCCTGCACGACGCCCATGATGGCGTTGAGGATGACAATCAGCAGGATCAGCGCAGGCTCAAAAAACTCCATCGGGTCATGACCGCGCAGGGCAATGACAAAGGAGATGGCAGCTGCGACGAGCAGGATGATGATCATGGCATCCTTGAACTGTTCAAAGAAACGCTGCCACCATTTTTTCTTCGGTTTGCCCTCCAGTTCGTTGGGACCCACCTCGCGCAGCGCGGCTTCCGCCTGGGCATCGCTGAGACCAAGCTTGAGATCCGTTTTGAGGTGGGCTGTCAACTGGGCAAGGGGCGCATCATGTGCATTCATCGGTGTTCGGGGCCTCCTCTTGACATCAATTCGCCATATTCGGCGGGAGAAGCATGCGCGCATCCCGTAATAGGATGCGCGCTTGCGATCAATGTATGTAGTATAGCACACAGAAAGGTTAAGAGGTGCGTCACCGCAGTTAAAGTTGCGCATATCTGGTTTGAAATGTCAATCCCGCCGCACAAAATCTACGCGCTTGATCGGCACTGTGCATCGGACCTCAGCCGCGCGCTGGCATTGCATCAAACTTCACACACACCGGCAGCGGCAGGCGGAGTTCTGAAACCGGCTTTCTGGTCGCAAGGTCAATCACTTGCACGGCGTCAGCGCCCTCGCATGCCACCACCAGCCACTTGCCGTCGGGCGAAATGGCAAATGAACGCGGCAGATGCTTCACCTGCAAGTGGCCGTCTACGATCAGGTTCTCGCCATCCACCTTATAGACTGCGATCACGTCCCGGCCCTGGCTCATGCAATCACGCACACTCGCGTAAAGCATGGATTCGTCGGGCGACAGCTGCACATCTGCGCCGGTGAAACCCCTGTCCTGGACGCCCGCCGGCAACACAGGGAAGGTCAACACGGGGCTGAGCACGCCCGTGGCCTTGTCATAATGGCAACTGACCACATGACACATCAGCTCCGTGACGACAAATGCGCGCTCCGCGGCCCTGTCAAAGACGAGATGGCGCGGACCCTCGCCCGGTTGGAACACAGCCTCACTGGACGGCGCAAGCTGTCCAGCCGCATCTATGGCGTAGGTGATCACCTTATCGATGCCCAAGTCACAGCACAACAAAAAGCGCGCGTCGGGGTCCGGCATGGCACAGTGCGCGTAGGGCCTGTCCTGACGGCTCGGGTTCACGGAACGACCCTGGTGCTTGACGTTCGACAGCATCGCCCCCACGCAGCCATCGCCCAGCGCCTTGACAGAGAGCACATTGCCACCGACATAATTGGCGGCAAACAACTGGCGGCGGTTGGGACCAACGTTGATGCTGCACAGCGATCCGCCGGGATACGTCTCCCGGTTCACGAAAGTCAGCGCCCGCGAATCGGCGTCTATGGCATAAGCAGCAATCATGGCCTGGCCATCCACCTCATCGGCGGCATACAGAAAGCGGCCATCGCGGGTCAAGGCCATATAAGATGGATTAAAACTGTCATCCTCGCTGGCATAAGAAGAGAGTGCGCCGGTGTCCGCATCCAGCAAGCAGGCATAGATGCCCCGGGCTGTACCCAGCTCCGACTCGCGCTGAGAGTAACAAGAGATGTAGAGGTTGTGATTGGCCATGACGGCGACACCTCCTAGTCATGATGGAGGTAGTATAGCATGGGATGATGCAATTCACAATCATCAATTCCATGCCGGCGCCGCCGTCGCGTGTGAACGCCGCATACTGGTTATAAGAAAACCGGGCCGCGCACGGATGCGCGGCCCGGTTGTACAGATACTCCGTTACTCCATGACCTTGATGACGACGCCCGAACCCACCGTGCGGCCGCCTTCGCGGATGGCGAAACGAAGGCCCTCTTCGCACGCGATCGGCGTGATCAGCGTGATCTCCATCTCGATGTTGTCGCCGGGCATCACCATCTCTACGCCTTCAGGCATCTTGATGTTCCCCGTCACGTCCGTCGTCCGGAAGTAGAACTGCGGGCGATATCCGTTG
>JAVBTW010000148.1:0-5631 GCA_031555975.1 Eubacteriales bacterium | reverse complement strand
TCGGCCTCCTTGATCTGCGCGTTCACGCTCTTGATATTCCGGCTGAAATTGTCACTATTGAGGCTGAGTGACACAACCAGATCGCGGAGCGATTCGCTCATGCGTTCACCTCGATATCAATGCAAAGTTTGCTGTCCCTGTGGCGGTGTGTTATAATATGACAAACCCAGATTCGAGGGGGAAGAATATGGATGTCATCAAAACGGAGCGCCTGGAATTGATCCCTTTGGTGCCCGATCATGCTGCTCTACTGCTGCCGATTTGGTCTGACGAAGAAGTGGTAAAGACAACCTATATACAAGGCGTTCATACCGTGGATGACTGTCAAACCAGAATTGAACGCATGGTCAAGGCTGCTTTGTCCAGAAAGGACATCGGACCCTATGCGATCTTCGAGGGCCCGAACCTGATTGGCATTGTCGGAGCCGCACGCGATGCGTCGTTTGAGTATGGCCTATACTATCATCTCGGGACGCAGTATTGGGGACGGGGATATGCGACCGAAGCGGCACAGGCCGTTGTCAACGCCGCTTTCCGCATACCGGAAATCGTCAGGGTGTCAGCCGATGCGCTGACAACGAATCCAGCGAGTGCGAGAGTGCTATTGAAGGTTGGCATGAAACATGAGGGGTGCTTACGCATGAAATTCTGCCGAAATCATGTGTTTGGAGATTTCAACGTCTATTCAATTCTGCGAAACGAGTACAGTCCATGTTAAAGCAGTACATGTACATTTGATCATGATTATCCGCTCTTCGTTGGCCAGATTTGATCAATAAACCTGCGCTTGGGCGTGGCCTTTTGGCGTTCATGATGTGCCCGCCACGCCCGCAGCCGCAGGAACCCCAGCACGTCCATGTTGTCGATGTCCATCATGCGCCAACCCGCGTCGAGCAGCTCGTTAAATGTGGCGCAGACGTACCCATGCAGCGTCAGGTGCCCGTCTCGGTCATCTCTGACGCTGCTGTCGTAGGGAACTCGGACAAGACCTCCGTGGTCTGCCCCTGCACAGCGAGCAGCGCGAGCACGATGTCATGGAGCAGGCGATCGGCAGGATAATGGTCGTAGAGATCGTCCACAGTGAACTGCCCGCCGAACAGCAGGGTGAACCAGCGGGCCATGACGTCCAGTGCGTCAGCGATAGGCATCTCGTCGGGCGGCAGTGTACCCTCCAGCGCAGCGAGACTGGCCTTGGTGATCTTCGCATACATGTCGAGCGCAGGCTGCATCTCCCGCAGCACGCGCCCGGTCACGAAATCAACGCTATATTTCTTCTCCCCCAGGGTACAAGTGATCACGAGAAACCCCTTCTCTCCATTATAAATGTACTGCTATGGCGTGCCATATACCGGCACATAGACGCTCTGCAGGAACGTCGTGGCCTTCGCGGCGGTGAACCCGCTCTGCCCTTCATCGGCCAGTGCCTGATACTCGCCGTCGTGGGTCCTTTTGATGAAGGTCCACTCGATTTTCCCCGTCTGCCGGGTCACGGTTTTTCCTTCACGCGTATGGTACTGCTCGGTGATCGGCGTCGCACGACCCTTGTAGAGCCAAACGTGCCGGTAGGTACCGTCGCTCTTTTCACTCTTGAAACCGAGGGCATAGTATGGCGGGCTGTCGCTGGCACGACGAATCAGCACACCGTTTTGGTCGATTTTGTTGCCCAGAATCTTCTCTTGAAGCAGCAGCGGGATGTCCGCCTGCTCCATGGTGACCTTGATTTCAGGGTCAGGATACACGACCGAGCCCTCGACGTCATCAAAAAACTGCACGTCCGGGTCCGCGTTTTGAGGTGCGATCTGCACGTCAATTGCGCCAGCCAAAAGCTGTAGTGCGCCATAGGTGAGGGTGGTCTCCGTGTCCTCTGTCAGCGGGGCCAGGACCACGTTTTTGATGCCAACCGTGCTGCTCACAACCGGCGAAGCGAGGGGTTCTGCCATTGCGATGTCCTCCAATTCGTTATCGATTTATCGTCACCCGCGCCGACCAATCGCGGCGCGAAGCACCTGTTTCATGGCCTCGTAGGCCGCATCCGACTCCGCGTCAAACGCGGGCCGAACGAAGGGATGTGCGGGCGCGGGAGCAGGGCCGCCATGCCCATGCTCCAGCGGATTTGAATAGTATGCAGCCCCATCCTGATGGTGAACACCGATAGTAATTCGCTTCCCGCCGCCGCTGCGCTTCTTGATGGTCCCGGTGCGGATCGATCCGATCAGCTCGCCCGTGATGATCTTCGGATCGCTGCTGGCGTTCCGCAGCATCCGACCATAGATCGGCACCGCGCCGGACCGCAGCGCCCGATTCACAGCAGCACCGTCGCCGTCCGCGTCCAGCGCCGCCGCCATGCCCGTCAGGTCGTTCATCAGGTCGGTTGCGCCCTCCCACTCAAAGCCCATCCGTCACCGCCTCCCGGTATACCCACGTCCAAGCCATGTTGAACAGGTTGCTGTCCACGTTGTAGGACGGGTGGTTAGATCCTTTATCTGTTTGCTCCTCCATCGCGAACCCGGCAGAGCGCATGGCACGCCGCACCGCCAGGATCGCGTCTGTGGGATCGACGGTGCTCCAAAGGTTCAGGTACACGAACGTCTTGTAGCTGACCGGCTGATCGTCATAATGCGCATCCTCCACCATCATCGTGGAGTACACCAGATACTGATCAGGCGGCTGACGATGCTCTGCGCTCGGCTTCCAGATGGCCGCGTAGACCGGCATCCCAGTAACCGCCAGCGCGTCCTGAACAGCCTTCATTCCGTCACCGCCCTGTTCTTCATCGTCTTCAGGCCCAGATACCTCCGCCGGACCCCATAGTGTCCGATGTCCACGATCACGCGCAGCTCGCCCTCGTACCGCACGAACATCCCCACCTCGATGTCACTCCTATGGCGCACGACGAAGTTGATGACGTTCTGCGCGATCTCCGAATCGCTGGCGCGGAACGACTGGTTGCCTGCATCGTCCGCGCCAGCCCAGAGCTTCTTGTACACGACCCCATAGCTGGGCTCCGGGTAACCGTTCGCGTTGATGATGTTCGTTTGCCGCAGGATGTCGATCTGCTCGCGCAGGTCGCCGGGATGGGGATCGGAATTGTAGTTGCGATAACCGCGCACAGCAGATCACCTCCACGAAAAAAGAGCCACAATTGCAGCTCTTATCAACTCTCATGTCATTCCGATTCACTCAGCAGCACGTCCAGCATCCGCTCCGGGTTGTTCATGAACTCCTTCGTGACGATGTAATGTTCGGTCTCCTTATAGGGTGTTTCGACGATTCCATCCTCACTCAGCACAAAAATTCGTGCGGCGGGATGCGCAAGCAGGATCGGCGAGTGGGTGGCAATGATGAACTGGGATCGCCACTTCAGAAGCTCGTCAATCCGGCTCAGCAGCGCCATCTGCCGTGTCGGAGACAGGGCGACTTCCGGTTCATCTAGCAAATACAGCCCATTGCCGTGGAACCGGGACAACACCAGCGACATGAAGCTCTCGCCATGCGACTGGTGATGCAGCGATGCGCCGCCATAGGATGCCAGCATCCCAGGATCATCGCCTTCCAGCCGATCTACTTCGCTGGCGACATTATAGAAGCTCTCAGCACGCAGAAAAAAGCTATCCGAAGGGCGGCGCACACCTTTCGCTATCCTGATGTACTCATGCAGCGATGAATGCGTCGCTGCTGTGGAGAAGTTGAAGTTGCGCGAGCCGCCTTCGGGGTTGAAGCCATAGTTGGTGGCGATGGCCTCGATCAGCGTGGACTTGCCGGTGCCATTCTCGCCGACAAAAAAGGTGAGCGGGCTTTCCAGCCGCAGCCGATCCAGATGGCGCACGACAGGCAGCGTGAAGGGATATTCCTCCTGATCCACTTCCGCGTTTCGGTCCATTCGGATTTCCGATATGAATAGATCTGTCAATCATGCCACCAACTTTCGTCGCCCATGTTGCCTACCATTATAGCACATCACACCAGCTTTGTCAGGTCCCGATGCGGCCACAACAGCGCCTCGAAGGACATACGCATGGCGCGGTAGGCGAAACGGTCGGACGCCTCGCGCTGCTCGTAGTAGTGACAGACCATCAGCTCGATGGCGAGCGCCACCGGCGCGGGCAGATCGTCGCCGAGGGTTGTCATGCAAAAGTCACCGGCAGCCTGCCGGGCTTGGGCCATCAGCCGCTCCAGGAACTCATCGTGATCATCATGCTGTAGATTCAACCGATCCTTGATGTGTGCCAGCGTCAGAGTCATGGGGAATCAGCTGTCCGATCATCGGTCGCCAGCACACCTGCCGCCCGCAGGTTCGCGAGCAGCAGGTTGAAGTCGGCGCGGAGAATTGCGACGCTGGTGGCCGTGCTATCAAGCTGTACGGCGGCGGGGCCGACACCGATCACCTCGGCCACCTCCATGGTTGCTGTGCCGAACAGCCCCTCCACTTCCGCGCCCGGCTCGATGGTGAGCTTGCCATGAATCTGCAGCTCTCCACCGATCACCGTCACGCTGCCGCCCTGGGCAGTGTAGTTTTTGGCGTTATAATCACTCATGAACGTGTCCTCCTAAGCCTTCATGCTGAGCGTTTTGATCGCCTCAGGGAGGATCAGCTTGCCGTCCACGCGCTGCGTTGCAAGGAACCCGACCTGGCCTGTAGTGCTAAATAGCTCATTCAATCGGCGCAGCGAACGCGCCTGACGGTCGGCGATCCAGAAGTACCCGTAGTCCCCAAACGTCGCCACTATTGCGCCCGCTGCGACGGCGGGCATGAACGCGCTGGTGTGGATCGGACGGCCCAGAAGCGTGTCCGGAGCGTTCGCCACGAGCGACGGTTGCCACAGATACTGCCCGCTCGAATCCTTCAATTTGCGCACGGCCTTGACGGTGCTGTCGTTCACGATGAAGCTGGCACGCTTGCGGTACGGCGCACGGAGTGAGTAGAACAGGTCGATCAGCTCATCGGCGGTGATCTGGGTCTGGCTGACCGCCGTCACGCCAGGCTCCGCGCCCTGAGTCGGATGCAGCAGGCCAGTCGGCTTGCCGGTGCCATCGCCGGTGAAGAACGCTTCCTCTTCGGCCACGGCCAGCCTGCGAGCGATCTCCTTCGCCAGGTAGGCGGGCATGTTGAACGCCGAATCCTGCAAGAGTTCCTCGCTGATCTTCACCAGCGTCGCCAACTTGAACGCGCTCAGCGTGACCTGCCCGAAGCTGTTGTCGGATTCCGGGATCTGACCGGCCTCGTCCACCCACGAAGCAGTCCCACGCGTGGCGACGACGGGGATCTTCCTGTCGCCGGAACTGGTCGTGATCGTGTGCGCCAACTTGCGGAAGATGTTCTCGTCCAGCAGGGCCTCGATCAACTGATGGTGGAACTCATCCGGTACAAGATATCCTCCCTCCGAATCCACCCCAGTCTCCAGGGCATCGCGCACCTCATACGGCACGGCGCGGTTGCGGGCGTAGCGCCAGAATGCGCTGTTATAGGCGGTGGACGCCCTACCCGACTTCTCGTCCTCCAGCCGCTCCGGCTTGCCCGCCAACGGCATCGAGGTCGGCTGCGCCAGCTCGCGGTCGATGGTCTCCTGCCGTTCCAATCGCTCGATCTGCTTGCCCAGATCGACGACCTCAGCCTCCATCCGGTCGTAGGTG
>JAVBTW010000129.1:0-5133 GCA_031555975.1 Eubacteriales bacterium | reverse complement strand
GAAGGCTTCAAGCAGAAGTTGATCGACGAGAACGAACAGAAATACGGTGCGGAGATCCGTGAAAAGTATGGCGAAGACGCCGTGAACAAATCCAATCGCAAGATGATGAACTTGACAAAGGAACAGTACGACGCCATGCAGCAGGCATCCGCGGATATGCAGCAGCGCATCGAAGCGGCGGTCCGTCTAGGCACAGACCCTTCAGGGGATGAGGGCAAGGAGGTCACAGCACTGCACAGGCAGTGGCTGGGCTACACATGGCCGCATTACACGCCCGAAGCCCACAAGGGGCTGACCCAGATGTACATCGATGACGAGCGGTTCACTGCGCATTACGACAAGTCCGTGAAGGGCTGCGCGCAGTGGCTGCGGGACGCGGTGCACACACACGCATAAGCTACGGGGCATGCGCATGAACGCCGCATTGCTGCCAACCGTGTCATCCTGAGCGTCAGCGAAGGACCTCTCCGCCCACAGGCGACGTCCATTCACAGGAAGGGCGTCCGCTCGTGCGGGGAAGGTCCTTCGATGATGCTCAGGATGACAGCGCGAGGGGGCGTCGGTCACTGGAGGAAGGCCCGTATGGGTCCGCTGTCGATCTCTGCGCGCGCTGATACCCCTTATCGGAACACCAGCTGTACCAGCATCATATACAATGCAGTTCCCGTGGCAATGGAGATCAGCACATTCCTTTTCCACACGTGAACCGCCACGGTTGCCGCGATTGCGAGCAATTCGGGCAGCCCATGCCGCGCACTCATCATATCCATGTCCTTGAGGCAATACACCACCAGCAACCCGATCACGGCATAGGGCAGCACACGGCTCAGATACTGCACCGCCGGCGGCAGCGGCTTGCCTTGGGGAAACACCCAGAACGGCAGAAAACGCGTCAGCGCGGTTGCGGCTGCACAGATTGCGATGGTGATGAGGGCTTCTGTGAACGTCATCGTCACGACAGTCCGGCCTCCCTCCTGGATAGTGTCTTTCTCAGCAACAGCAGCGCTGCCAGCATCAGGCCCATGGCCGGAATGATAAATGTCTCTGCGCCGAACCCAAGCAGGCACAGCACCGAAGCAGCCACGCCCACCATCGCAGGTGTGTGATCGCGGTGCGTCAGCCACTGCTCCGTGTAGATCACCACAAACAGCGCGGTCATCACAAAGTCAATGCCGCGCGTGTCAAAGTGGACGAGCGAGCCTAGAATGCCGCCCACAGCGGAGCCGACCACCCAGTATAAATGATCCAACAGTGAAATGGCGAACATGAAGGATTGGCGGTCGATGCCCTCGGGCGGTTCGGCGCTCACATTGACGGAGAAGGTCTCGTCCGTCAGCGCGAACACCATGTACCACTTGCGAAACCCTTTGCCGCCGTACTTGGCCAGCATGCCGAGTCCATAGAACAGATGCCGGGCGTTGACCATGAGGGTCAACAGGAGGGTATTCAGCGGCGAGAACGCCTGCAGCAGCACATTTACCAACACGAACTGCATCGAACCCGCGTAGACAATCAGGCTGATGAACAGCGGATACAGAAAGGAAAAACCCATCCGATTCATGTAGACGCCATACGTCATACCGAGGAACAGATAGCCTGTGAGCACGGGAAGGGTGTGGGGGAATGCTGCTTTGAGTGTGCGGACGGACATGAGGTTCACCTCGGTTCATTTTGCGTTTCTGGTCGATTCGGTGCGCAGCCCTGCGATCAAGTTGAGCCAAAACGCGCGAGATCCGCGGAAGGAGATGCGCGATTGATGTCTAGCATTATAATCGCGATATGTGCAAAGCAGATAGACACATTTTGTTATATCTCACTTTAGTGTGCTACCAAGTTAACTTGACAATGCGAAACGCATGGTATATGATATACACACTTCGTATCGGGGGTGCGCTATGGATTTTGACCGCCAGGACCTCAGTTTTTTGCGTCAAGGGGAACGCGTAACGCTGCAACTGCGCGCACTATACGAGCGCTGCGGCTACAAAAAGTACCGCATGGGCCAGTTTGAGGAGTTTGAGCTGTATCAGCAGCACAAGAATTTCCTCAAATCAAAGCACATCATTTCTTTTAATGACATGGATGGGCGCATGCTGGCACTGAAACCGGATGTGACGCTGTCTATCGCGAAAAACACGCACGCATCACAGGACGCCGCGGAAAAGTTTTATTATGTTGAGAATGTCTATCGGCTGGACGATGCCACGGGTAGCTTTGCGGAGATCAACCAGTTGGGCCTGGAGCACATCGGCAAGCTGTCGATACAGGACACCGCGGGCGTGATCTGTCTTGCGCAAAAGACGCTGCGCGAGGTCAGTGCGGACAGCCGGATGCAGCTCAGCCATGTCGGTTTCCTGCTCGAACTGCTGTCCAGCCTGTCCATCGATGAGGCGGACCGACACGGGTTGATCGAGTGCATCCAGCAGAGAAGCGGCCACGAACTGGCCGAGCGAATGGCGCGACTAGGCGTGCCGCCCGCGGCTGCCAAGATGCTGCGCGAGGCAGCCTCGCTCAATGGCGAGTTCAGTCAGACGATGAAGCAGGCGCGCGCGCTGGCCATCACGCCGGGGATGAACGAGGTATTGGACCAATTGGACGCGGTCCATGGAGAACTCGAAAAGTGCGGCTGCGCTGATCGCCTGATGCTGGACTTCTCGCTGATCTCCGACATTGATTATTACAGCGGGTTCGTGTTCAGGGGTTATGTGCAGGGCATCGCCCGAGCAGTGTTGGCGGGTGGCGATTACGGCAGTCTGCTGCAAAAATTCGGGAAGGACCTGGACGCCATCGGGTTCGCGCTGTACCTGAGTGAGCTGGACGTGCCTCAGACGCAGAATGATCCGGTATCCCGAAAATCCCGGGAGTTGCTCACCGTGGCGCTGCCCAAGGGGCGGCTTGGCGATCAGGTATATGAACGGTTCTCCGGCATCGGCTATGAGTGTAAGGCCATCTACGACGACAACCGAAAGCTGGTCTTTGAAAACGAGGAGACCCGCGTGCGCTATCTGCTGGTAAAACCCTCCGATGTAGCCATCTATGTGGAGCATGGCGCGGCGGATGTGGGCGTGGTGGGGAAGGACATTCTGCTGGATGCCAAGAGCGATGTGTACGAACTGCTGGACCTTGAGATCGGCAAGTGCCGGTTGGCCGTCGCGGCGCGAAACGGATATGCCGAGGACCGCGACCGGGTGCTGCGCGTGGCGACCAAGTTCGCCAATGTGACCAAGGACTACTACAGCGCGCGAAATCGGGAGATCGAGATCATCCACCTGAACGGCTCCATCGAGCTTGCGCCCATACTGGGACTGTCCGACGTGATCGTGGACATCGTGGAGAGCGGCAAGACGCTGGTAGAAAATGATTTGCATGTGGAGGAGACAATCGCACAGGTTTCCGCAAGGCTGATCGCGAACCGGTCCAGTTACATGTTCAAGCGGGACGAGATTGGCGCGATTGTTTCAAAGCTACAGGAGGTAAACCCATGATCCAGATCATCAGGGCATCCGACGTGCCCTACGACCAATTCAAAACACCCGAACTGCAGTCAGACAATGCAGTCGAGTCCGCGGTCGACGCGATCATCGCGGATGTGCGTGCGCGCGGCGACGCTGCGTTGGTGGATTGTGCCGCGCGCTTCGACATGGCGGACATCTCGTCCGGAGTGATTGTGAGACAGGCAGAAATCAAGGATGCTTACGACGCGGCCGATCCGGCGCTGATCGAGGCGTTGATCCAGGCCAAGGCCAACATCGAAGCCTTTCACGAGCGACAGATCCGTCAGAGCTTCGTAATCGCTGAGCAGCCCGGTGTCACACTCGGCCAACGGATCATCCCGCTGTCCCGCGTCGGTCTGTATGTGCCCGGCGGCACGGCGGCTTACCCGTCTAGCGTGCTGATGAACGCCGTTCCGGCCAAACTGGCGGGCGTGGGCGAACTGATCATGGCCACGCCGCCCACAGCGGATGGCAAGGTGGCCGCGCCGATTCTGGTTGCAGCCAAGGTTGCGGGCGTGGACCGGATCGTCAAGGCGGGCGGCGCACAGGCTGTAGCCGCGCTGGCTTTCGGCACGACGTCTGTGCCTCAGGTGGACAAGATTGTCGGCCCGGGCAACTTGTATGTGGCCACGGCCAAGCGCAAGGTGTATGGTCGCGTGGACATCGACATGATCGCCGGACCCAGTGAGATCCTGATCATCGCGGACGGCATGTCGAACCCGGCCCACGCGGCAGCCGACCTGCTGAGCCAGGCGGAACATGACATCAACGCCAGTGCGATCCTGCTGACGGACTGCGAGGTCTTGGCGCGAAAAGTCGCCGAGGAGCTGGAAAACCAGATCCCTCGATTGTCCAGGCGCGAGATCGCCCGCCGATCCATCGACGTCAATGGCCGCATCATCCTGGTCAAGGACCTGAACGAGGCGCTGGGCATCTCCAACCGCATCGCGCCGGAGCACTTGGAACTCATGGTGGACGATCCGTTCGCACTGCTGGGCGCGGTAACAAACGCGGGTTCGGTGTTTATGGGTCGCTACGCGCCGGAAGCGCTGGGCGATTACTGGGCTGGCCCTAACCACACGCTGCCCACCAGCGGCACGGCGCGCTTTTCCTCGCCGCTTTCAGTGGACGACTTCGTCAAAAAGAGCCAGTTCATCCACTACACCCAGGCCGCGCTCTCCATGGCCGTGGACGGCATCGCCACCCTCGCTGAGTCTGAGGGTCTCACTGCCCACGCGCGGTCCGCGCGCATTCGGTTTGAGGAGGCGGAGGCATGAGCAGGTTTTTGTCCGAGCGTATGAAGGCATTCGCGGCCTACACCCCCGGCGAACAGCCAATGGTCACGGGTACGCTGATCAAACTGAACACCAACGAGAGTCCCTATCCGCCGCCGCCCGGCGTCGCCGCCGCACTGACGGACGATGCGGTTGCCCAACTGAGGCTGTACAGCGATCTGGCGGCGCGCAACCTGATCTCTGCTTTGGCGGACGATCTGGGCGTGGCGCCAAATCAAATCGCCATCGGCAACGGCTCAGACGAGGTGATCTACTTTGCGATGATCGCGTTTGGCGGCGACGGCGTGGCGTTCCCGGACGTCACCTATGGGTTTTATCCGGTATGGGCGAAACTGATCGGCATT
>JAVBTW010000026.1:0-4414 GCA_031555975.1 Eubacteriales bacterium | reverse complement strand
TTCAGCGGGATCAGGCCGATGGCGTCGGGCTGGGCGTTGATGGCCTGGTCGATCAGCTGGTTCTGCACGTTCACATCCCAGTTCGGGCTCCAGGCTTCCAGTTCCATGCCGAAGAACGCACACGCCTTGGTGGCGCCGTTGATGTACGCGGTGGTCCAGGGATGGTCGCCGTGCACGATCAGGATGATCTTTTTGCCCTTGGCGCCATCTGCTGGGGACGCGGGGATGTTTACTTTGGTCTCGGCGTCCCAGCCTGCGTATTCCATGTCGTAGTAGCGGCCCGCATCATCTTCGGGCAGCGATTCGGGGTCTTCCGGGCGGGCGGGAAACTCTTTGACGGTCAGATCAGGCATGAGCACCTGGCCATCTGTGGACAGGACGGATTTGGGGTCGCCCTCGGCGAATGCGACCGCGCTCAGAATGAGCATGAGCGCCAGGACCAGGGACAGGATCTTCTTCATGTGGTGGTTCCTCCTTTTTATTCGTACCCGTTTGTCGGGTTGGAGATGGGGTGAGGCGGGGGAGTGGGCTCAGCGCCGGTTTATTTCGCAGTGCCCGTCATTTGCGCTCTTTCCTGCACCAGCGCGGCACGGATGCCAACCTTCTTTTTGGCGTAGAAATTGGTGATCGTCTCATACAGCACGATGGCGGCCAGCACCAGCCCGTTGGACAGGATTTGGATCTCGTATTTGCCTACCAGTGCCGTCAACACATTGAACATCGCCATCAGGCCCAGCACCGCAACGAACGTTTTCCAAACGCTGCCTCTGCCGCCATCGGTCGATGTGCCGCCGATAATTGTGGCGGCCAGCGCGACCATGAGCGGTGCGATGCCCTTCTCGCCCAGGTTCGGCGCGGCGCTGGATTGCGCGACCGCGAACAGCGCGCCACCCAGCGCGGAGCAAAAGCCGGAAAGCGCGAACACCGAGATCGTCGAGCCGGGCGCGTTGATGCCGGACAGGAACGCGGTTTCCAGGTTCCCGCCGCAGATGTACACATTGCGTCCGAACCGAGTGTTTTTCAGGATCAGCGCGACTGCAATCACCACGCCGACCGCGATCAGCGCCTTGGGCGTGATGGGGAGCGGCTGCAGCCAGCGGTTGAGCCAGTCGGCGAAGGCGTAGTCGCCCTTGTCGCCGATCTCCGCGCCGTTGCAGTAGATGTACATGAATCCTTTCAGCACAAACTGCATGCCCAGCGTCACGATGAAGGAATGGATCTTGCCCTTGGATACCAGGAGGCCGTTCAGTACGCCCACCAAGGTGCCCGCCATCAACGCGACCGGCAGTGCGACCGTCCACGGCATTTTCTGCAGCGTGTGCAGGCCCATGACCAAGATTGCGCCCAGGTTTGCGATGTAGCCCACTGACAGGTCCATGTGACCTGCGATCATACAGATGGTGAACCCGATGCCGATCAGCGAGTACAGCACCGTGGAATCGAGGATCGACTTGACGTTGTACAGCGTAAAGAAGTTTTTTGCGAACAGCCCCAGTATGCAGATGATCAGCACCAGCAAGTAGGCGCGGTTTTCGTTGATGAGGTGGGGGATGGAGATTCGCTTCTGCTTCATCGTCAGTTCCTCCCCAATTTGCGGTCGCTGGTGGTGTTGATGAATACGATGATCAGGAACATCAGGCCCAGCACCAAATACTGCTGGAATGTGGACACGCCCACCAGGTTCATGATGTTTGAGAGCAGGCCCATTGTGAGTACGCCGCCGAACGTGCCGATCAGGTCGCCCTTGCCGCCCGCCAGCGTCATGCCGCCCAGCAGCACGGCGGTGACCGCACGGAAGTCATAGCCTTCGCCGTTGTAATAGGCGCCGGTCTTGGAGATCGAGGTCAAGAACACGCCCGTGACGGAGGAACAGAACGCGTTGATCAGATACACCGCGATGATGGACCCGACGACGTTGATGCCGCTGAGCCGCGCCACTTCGTAGTTGGAACCGATGATCTTCAGTTGCGCGCCAAACCGTGTGCGGGTCAGCACAAATTGACCGACGATGAACATGAGCACCATCACGATGACCATGATCGGTACGCCGAACACGCTGCTGCGCGAGATGGCAAAGAAGGTCTCCACCGCAGGGCTGTCCGGCGCGATGACGTCCGGATAGATTTGGTTGCCGCCATAGATCCAGCGCACGATGCCCGACAACACGAAGTTGAACGCCATCGACCAGATGACCGGATGCGCACGAAATTTGCCGATCACCAGCCCGTTCACCACGCCCAGCACGGTGCCCGCGATGAGGCCGATGATGACCGCGGGGACGAATCCAAGCCCGATACAACTGACGGAGATCATGCCTGAAAATGCGATGGTCATCGGAACGGACATGTCGTTGAAGTTGGCGGAATAGACCACAAAGCTGATGCCCACCGATGTGATCCCCAGCAACGACACGGCCTGGATCACGGACATAAAGTTGCGCGGGTTGAGGAATTTTTCCCGTGCCGCCACGATCCCGATCAGCACCAGAATGATCACGATCAGGTATACGCCCAGCCGGTTCACGAGCACGGCAAACTTGTTCATGTCGCGGCTGCGGGTGTCTTTTGCAGCGACCAGGTTCGGGCTAGACATGCACAAACTCCCCCTCTCCGTTCGCCGCCAGCAGCAGCGCTGATTCATTGATCGCCTCGCCCGGGATCTCGCCGATGATGTGGCCGTTGCGCAGCACCATCGCCCGGTCCGCCAGGCCCACCATCTCGGGCAGGTCGGAGGTGAGCAGAATCACGGCGCTGCCCGCCTTCGCCAGTTCCGCCACGGCGCGGTGGATGATCTCCTTCGCACCGATGTCCACGCCTCGGGTGGGCTCGTCCAGGATCAACACCTTGGGATTTGTGGCCAGCCACTTGGCCATCAGGATTTTTTGTTGATTGCCGCCTGAGAAGTTGGAAACGGGGCGGTTCGGTTCTGGCGGGTAGACCGACAGTTTGTCGATCAGTCCCTGCACGGTGCCAGACGCCCATTTGGGGTTGTAGATCATGCCCTGGGCCACGTCCTGTACGTGGGCGGCCATTGTATTCTCAGCCGCGGTCAGCTTTACCGCCAGCCCGTCGGTCTTTCTGCTCTCGGTCAGATAGGTGACGCCAGACTCAATGGCCTCGAGCATATTTTTGAACCGGACCTCTTTGCCTTCCAGGATGATTTTCCCATCGTCCAGTTCGTCGATGCCCACCATGGCCCGCGCCAGCTCGCTGCGCCCCGCGCCTGCCAGCCCGCAGATGGCCAGCGTCTCGCCCGCGCGCACCGAAAAGTTCACATCGTGAAAGAATCCCCAGCGTGACAAGTGCTCCACGCGCAGCAGCTCGCCCTTGATGTCGGGTTTGCGCTCCGCGTAGAACTGCGCCACACTGCGGCCGACCATCAGGTCCACGATCTCGCCGGTGGTGATGTCCTTGGCGTCGTAAGTGCCCGTCTTTTTCCCATCGCGCATGACGGTGATGCGGTCGGCGACCGCAAACACCTCTTGCAGGTGGTGGGAGATGTAGATGATGGCAATGTTTTGCTGTTTCAGCCGGCCAATGATCTGAAACAATCGCGAAACTTCCTCGCTGCTGAGCGCGCTGGTAGGCTCGTCCATGACCAGGATCATCGGATTGTCGCCCAGCGCCTTGGCGATTTCGACCAGCTGCGCCTCGCACTGGCTGATCTGACTGACGGTCATGTTCGGGTCGAGATAGGACAGGCCCACTTGATCCAACAGTTCCAGCGAACGCTGGCGCACCGCCTTCTGATCGATGAAGATGCCCCGCCTGGGCAGCTTGCCTACCAGCAGGTTTTCGGCAATCGAGATCGGCCGCGCCAGCGACAGTTCCTGATAGATCATGCCCACGCCACACGACTTGGACTGTGCGGGCGTGTGCAGTGTGACGGGTTGGCCCTGAATGGTAATCTCGCCTTCGTAGTCGTTGAACGAGCCCGCCAGCAGCTTCATTAGGGTCGACTTGCCCGCGCCGTTTTCGCCGACCAACGCGTGGACCTCGCCTGCGCGCAGGTCGAAATCGACATTGTTCACCGCCAGCGTTCCGGGGAACCGCTTGGTGATCCCTTCCATGCGCAGCGTGGTCAGCGCGCTTGCTTGCGTCATATGACAGTCCGCCCCTTTTGATTCATTTGGTTATAGGATACCGTGTTGCGCCTGTTAACACAATGGATTATCACACACATTCGCATGGACAATTCTATGCAATGTGTGGGCTGGGTTTACTTGACGGGGTGAACTGTGTTACAATGGCTGCATAAAGGAGGCATTCCTTGCCGATGAATAAGCTGTTGATTGTCGAAGATGAGGACATGTTGCGCGATGCGCTGATGCACAGCATCGACTGGGCGTCGATGGGCTTTTTGGCGTACGAAGCCCCGGACGGGTTGCGGGCGTTGGAGCTTGCGCGCACCCTTT
>JAVBTW010000139.1:0-3229 GCA_031555975.1 Eubacteriales bacterium | reverse complement strand
GCTGCGCTCAGGATGACACGATGGATGGGGTTTGAGAGACATCCGGCATCGGCCAAATACACTGTCCAGGCTGATTGGTTGTTTGATTCAAATGGGGTCTCGCCAGTCGAAGAGGCAAGTCTGCTCTGCGGTGGCGCTCTGCCAGAAACCGCTGAGGACATCCACGCCGATGCGTTCAAAATCAGGCATGCTCACCGCGCCGCGCTGCAGCAGCGGCCGGTTTCCGCTGTGTTGGTCCGTGTCCAGCACATAGACAAAGTTGCAGTACTTCGCCCGCAGTGCCTCTGTGGCGCCTGCCCAAGTGGCGCCTTTCTCCTCATCACAACTGAACACGAATGCGGCCTGACTCAGCGCGTATATCATCTTGTTGCGCTGAATGGCGTGGCTCAGGGTGTACGGCGCTTCCGGATGATACTGGCTGATCAGCGCGACGCGCCGGTCGCGAACCTGTCCCGCGATGCGCTCGCTTGCGGCTGCGTCCATCAATTCGCCAGCCATGACCATGGCAGCGTATCCACCGCAACTGACCGCTTCGTCCAAAGCCACCATGCCTGCGCCATTCTGGCCGTCCACGATGACCACATAGCCCAGATCCACGGCCTGCCGCGCCAGCAGACGCACCTTTTCCAGCATCGCGCCCTTTGGCGAGGCCGCACCCAGTACCGCGACCGCGGGTTGGCGGAACAACTCCGGTCTGCCGCACAGGTAGAGCATCGGCGGCGCTTTCGAGCCCAAGCACTCGCGCAAAAGCTCGGGATAGGGCCGCTCTTCGTAGGTCATCACTTCAATGCCCGACATCCGCATCTGCTCAAAAGAGATCGACAGCGGCAGTGTGCGCCCGAGCAGCACACACAGCCGATATGCCTCAGCTTCCGTGCAGCCGAGCGTCAGCATCAGCTCCGACATATCAGACCTCAGCATGCCGCCCAGGCTCATCAGTTCGCTGTGTCCGGCCCGTTCGCGCAGTTGATGCCACTCCGGGATCGACAGGGGCAGCACGAGTTCCTCCCGCTGTGGGTTGATTTGGCTCATCAAAAGCATGGTCGCGAACGCGTCGTCGTTGTGTTGCATGGTCACGTGTTGCCTCCAGTGTGGTATTTGGGCGATGAATGCAGCCGCATCAGCTCTTCTTGGGAATTGATGCGCGGTTCGTTGGGCTTCTGGATGCGGATGTACCGCCCGTCAGGCTTCAGTTCGGAAGCCTTCACATTGTCTTTCCATTGCAGTTTCAGCACGTCCATCAGTTGCTTGGACAGCGGCCCGGATTCGATGGGGAACAGCAGCTCCACGCGTCGGTCCAAATTTCTCGGCATCCAATCCGCACTGGACAGGTAGATTTCCGGCGAACCGTCGTTGTGGAACAGGAAGATCCGGCTGTGTTCCAAATACTGGCCCACGATGGATCGCACCGTGATTTTCTCGCTCAATCCGGGTACGCCCGGCCTCAGACAACAAATCCCGCGCACGATCAGTTTGATCCGCACGCCCGCCATGCTCGCCCGGTACAGCGCTGCAATGATTTCTTCGTCCACCAGCGAATTCATTTTCGCAAAGACCTCGCCGCGCTTGCCTGTTTCCGCGTGCTTTGTTTCGCGGTCGATCAGTTGAAGGAACCTGGCGCGCATGTCCCGTGGCGCCGAGACCAGCTTTTGCATTTTGGGCAACTCGGTAAATCCAGTCAGCATGTTGAAGAATGCCGAGGCGTCGCTGCCAAACTTTTCCGCCGCTGTAAACAGACCGTGGTCTGTATAGATGTTGGCGGTGACATCGTTATAGTTGCCGGTGCCCATGTGCACATAGCGCTTGATGGAGCCGTTTTCCGATCGGACCACCAGCGTGATCTTGCTGTGGGTCTTGAGGCCCGCCATGCCATAGATCACATGCGCACCCGCGCGCTCAAGCCGCCTGCCCATATGGATGTTATTGGCCTCGTCAAACCGGGCCTGCAGTTCCAGCAGCACCGTGACCTGCTTGCCGGCGTCCGCGGCCTCAATCAGCGCGGCGATGATGGGGGAGTTGCCGCTGACGCGGTACAGCGTCTGCTTGATGGCCAGCACATTCGGGTCATGGGCAGCCTGGCGCACGAACCGGATCACCGGCTCAAAGCTGTCATACGGGTGATACAGCATCAAGTCCGAGCGCCGAATGCGGTCGAACATCGACTCGCCTTCCTCGAGCACCAATGGCGCCGGAGTAAAGGGCGGATATTTCAGATGCGTATGCCCCGGCAGCGAATAAATGTGGCGCATGAGAAAATCCAGGTTGATGGGGCCGTGAATGGCATAGGCGTCGCCATAGTCCAGTTCCAGTGCGTCTTCCAACACTTTTACCAAGCGCTCGTCCGCACGGTGATCGATCTCAAGCCGCACGGCAGCGCCCCAACGCCGCTGTTTGAGCAGCTTTTCAATGGTGTGCAGCAAATCCTCGGCTTCGTCCTCGTCCACCGTGAGATCCGCGTTCCTGGTGATGCGGTAGGCGTGGCAGCAGAGCACATTCCGGCCGGCAAACAGCTTATCTATGTAGCGCGTGATGACTTGTTCCAGCATCATCAGCGTGACGCCATCCTTTGATGGCAACTGGATCACCCGCGGCAGACCACTGGGCACCTGCACGTTTGCAAACGTCAGTTCTTCTTCACCATCGTCGATCAACAGGCCCAGATTCAGGCTACGGTTGAAGATCAGCGGGAACGGGCGCCGTGAGTCCACCGCCATGGGGGTGAGCACGGGATACAGCGTTTCTTCGAAGTAGGTGTCCACAAACGCGGACTGTTCATCTGAGAGCGAAGCCGCGTCGGCGAACCGAATGCCCGCAGCGCCCAGATCGGGCAGGATCTCTTTTCTGAGCACCTCATACATCTTGTGCACCATCACGCGCACCCGGGCGGTGATGGCTGAAATCTGTTGGCGCGGGGTCATCCCGGCTGCGTCTGGCGTTTCATAGCCCGCATCGATTTGGTCCCATATGGAGGCCACGCGGATCATGAAAAACTCATCCAAGTTGGATGCGACAATGGAGAGGTATTTCAGTTTTTCGAACGGGGGATTGATGGGGGAGGTGGCCTCCTCCAGCACGCGCTGGTTGAACTCCAGCCAGCTCAATTCCCGCCCGATCACGTCCTCTGGGCGCAAATCGGCCGCGGATTTGTATACTGGGCGCTTGGATTTGTCCTGTTTTTCCATGGTATCCCCCCGTGTTCTTGTCGAGCTCCTTTTATTCTACCATATCT
>JAVBTW010000315.1:0-4287 GCA_031555975.1 Eubacteriales bacterium | reverse complement strand
GCTGCGCTCAGGATGACCGTGGTGTGGCGGATGGGCGCTGCCCCTACCCCTTTACGATCTCCTGGAGCTTCTCAGCCGTCAGCTCATACCCATAGAACATCCCGTAATACGCCTTCGCTTCTTGAAACAAGTCCTCGGTGAACACGTCCGGGTACAGCACGCTGCCCATCCAGACGAGTCCCATGTACCGGTTGACGCTCGGCGGGAAGCCCATCCAGTTGAACGGCCCGGCGGGAACTTTTGCGTATTGCCCGCCCTTGATCGCCTTCAGCGTCTGCCAGCCCGCGTCCTTCAGCACTGCGTCCACATCCACGTCCGGCGCAAAGAAAACAAATTCAGGGTCCCACAGCAGGACCTGCTCCAGGCTCACCGGGTCGCCAAACGCCTTGCTGCTCGGGTTCTCGATGATGCCGACATTGTCTGCCATCATGTCGATGATCTCCGCGTGATAGCTGCCCTTAGCGATCACATTCAGCCCATTTTCGCCCAGGCAGTACAGGATCTTGGCTTTACCGGCGTCACCCATCTTGTCCATGCGCGACGCCGTTCGGTTGTAGGTGTCGTCGCAATACTGCGCCACCTGCCCCGCCCGCTCCGGCATGCCCAACAGTTCGCCCAGCTTCCGGTAGCAGTCGCCCATGTCCTTCGTGGTTGCTTCGATGAACACGGTGGGGATGCCCAGCTGCGCCTGCACAGCGTCCATATCTTCCTTGACGCTCTTTTTCA
Source organism: Eubacteriales bacterium (assembly GCA_031555975.1). GTDB lineage: Bacteria > Bacillota > Clostridia > Christensenellales > Aristaeellaceae > JAJDGF01. The sequence goes on along the minus strand of JAVBTW010000315.1, from coordinate 3,561 downwards.
CTTCACCGATGTCAATGATCACTTGGGGATCCGCGGCGGCCAGCGCCTCCATGTTCAGCGTGCCATCGCCATAAAACTGGCCAACCACGGGCAGATTCAGGCTCGATTCGGGAAAGAAAGCGGCCGCATCCTTCGTCCACGGATTCGACATGCAGCAAAACTTCTCCGGCGCGAGGGCATACAGCACGATGTGCGCCAGCTTGCCGGACGGGGCAATGCGGTCAATCTGGACCGGGAGTTCCACGGTGCGGCCTACGGAGTCGGTGAAGGTTCGCATGGTCGGCGCGTCAGCCAGCACAGGCTGCAGGCTCGCCAGGATCAGGGACAACAACAGCAGTGAGCATACCAGTCTCTTCATTCGGTGATTCCTCCAATGAAAGTTTATGTAGAGAGACAACGGCTCATCGCCGACCATCTCCATCCACCGGTCAAACCGGCACGACGATCAGGCGCCCTTCCAGGGTCCGCTCCATCCGGACTTTCGCGCCGTACAGCCGCTCAATCAGCGCGGCGTCCAGCACGTCCTCCGGCGCTCCCTGCGCCACCGCGACTCCGTCGTGCAGCGCCAGTACCCGGTCCGCGTACCGGAGCGCCTGCTCGGGATGGTGTGTGCTGAGCACAATCGCGAACCCTTCCTCCGCCAACCGCCGGATCTCATCCAGCACCCGAATCTGATTGCCGTAATCCAGGTTCGCCGTCGGCTCATCCATCACCATCACCCGAGCGCCCTGGGCCAGCGCCCGGGCGATCAGCGCCAACTGCCGCTCGCCGCCGCTGATTTTGCGATAGTCCCGCGTCGCCAGTGGATCCATGCCCATCCGTGTCAGCGCCGCCATGGCCGTCTGCCGCTGCGCCCTGCCCGGCGGAAACAGGCCGCGCCCAGCGCCCATCAGCACCATCTCCAGCACCGTGTATCCGGATGGCGGCGACTGTGATTGGGGCACGTAGGCGCATATGCCCGCGAGTTCCTTGGGTGGGCAGGTTTTCACATCCCGACCCTCGATCCAAACCTCGCCTGTGTACCCGCGCGAAAGCCCCAATAGGCAGCGGAACAGCGTACTCTTCCCCACGCCGTTCGGACCCAGCACACACAGCACACCTGACGCATGACGGAAGCTCACATCGCGCAGCACGGCTTGATTTCCGTAGGAAAAGCAGAGGCGCCTCGCCTCGATTCCACTCATTCCGCGCCCTCCTTTCGCATCAGCAGCCACAGAAAAAACGGCGCGCCGACAAACGCGGTCAAGATGCCCAGCGGCACCTCGCTGGTCCAGACGGTCCTGGAGACGGTGTCCACCAGCAACAGGAACAGTCCGCCACCCAGCATCGATGCAGGCATCAGATAGCGGTACTCGCCGCCCACCAGCTTGCGGCACAGATGAGGTACCACCAACCCCACCCAGCCGATCACGCCGCTCACCGCCACTGAGGAGGCCGTCAGCAAGGTCGCAAACACAACCGCCAGCGCCCGCACGAGCGGTGCGTTTGTGCCCAGCGCCCGCGCCTCGTCGTCGCCCAACGCCAGCAGATTCAGCTTCCAACTCATGCTCAGCAATCCAGCCAAGCCCGCCAGCATTGGCCAGGCAAAAAAGCGCAAATCACTGAGTTTGCTGCCAGACAGGCTGCCCATCAGCCAGTAGGTGATGGCGGGCAACTGGTCCGTCGGATCAGCGATGAGTTTTAAAAAAGAAGTCGCAGACGAAAAAATGGACCCGGCCATGATGCCGCCCAACAGCAGTCCGACGATGGGATTCGAACCCGACCGCCGCGCGACCCCCATCGCGAGACCCACGCACAACAACCCCATACCGAACGCCATCAGCGAAACGGCCGCGCCGCCCAGCCCCAGTATGATCGCCAGCGCCGCCCCAAACCCGGCGCCGCTGGACGCGCCCAGCACGTCCGGTGAGGCCATGGGATTTTGGAACACGCCCTGGAACGCCGCGCCCGCAGCGGACAGCGACATGCCCACCAGCACCGAGAGGGCAATGCGCGGCCACCGCACGTTCACAAACACGATGGCCATCCGCTCCGTCCAGAAGGGTTCGATGGGAAACCACCGCGAAAACGCGATGCCCAGCACTTCGCCAGGAGAGACTGGGTATCGACCGATCAGAAACGCGCAAAGAGAGCCTGCAGCCAGCAAGGCCGCGAGCAGAAAAAGGGTCCGTCTGCGCCGCGCCATCGGCATCACCGTCCTTGGAGAGCATTTGCGTAATACAAAACCAGTTCGTCCGCCAACGCGTCTCTGTTTTGTATCGTCACCTGTACAACCCTGACCTTGGGATGGGCCAACACGCGGTCCAGCCAACTCGCCCGATCCACCTTCTGCACAATTGCCAGCACCGGCACGTCTCCATCGAAGGCCCGCAGCACCGCGTCGCGAAACGGCTGCGCACGTCCTTCCAACCGGCCAAGTTCGTCCATATAGATCAGACGCGCCGGCCGCGCCAGCAGTTCACATCCATAGCCCGCGAACACGTCCGCATACACGACGCTTGGATAGTTATCCTGGTACTCTGCCACGGGCCGCATGTCCACGCCATCTCCGATCAGCAGCGTTCGGTCGAGCCTGTCTCGGTCTGAAAGCCGCGTCACGAATCCGCCGGGTGCGATCTGGAGCGCCTCGGTCACCCGCCGCGCCAAGGTCGTCTTGCCCACATGCCGCTCGCCGGTCAGTATGATGTGTGTCATTCCTCACCCGCATCGATGTAATTGTACAGCGTGTACTTGGAGATCCCAAAAAACTTTGACACTTTGTCGCCGCTCTTTGTGATCAAAAACGCGCCGGTGTTGTTCAAAAATTGGATCGCCTTTACTTTGTCCTCTTTGTTCATCAACGCCACCGGCTTGCCTACCAGTTGAACGGACTGCTCGATCAGCTCGTCCAGCAGGTCGTTTACATTCTGAACGATGCGCTCCGGCTCCCGCTCGCTCTGTTGCGACGCGATCAGCGGCTTGATCGCATTTTCCACCATCAGCAAGTTCGTGATGTCATAATTGATGGCGAAAATGCCGACAACCTTGCCTTTTTCATCCCTAATATAGATCGTGCTGGACTTCAGAATCCGGCCATCCTTCGTGCGGGTCAAGTAGCACAGATGATCCGAAAGTTCTTCTCCACCATGTGACAGCGCCTGCAGCACGGCGCGCGATGGGCCGTCGCCCAGGGCGCGGTGCGTCACATGTCCATTCTCAATGGCCACCACGGTGTGATCGGAATGCTGCTCGTCAAAATCGTGGACCACCACCTCGCAGTCCTCGCCAAACTGGGCAGCAATGCCCTTTGCAAGCCGCTGCAGAAAAGAAAGTTGCGCTTCATTCATGATGGATGGCCCCCTCTCCCGGCGCCGGTTCATCCAGCTTTGCGCCCATTATAGCGCACTTCCCGGCGATTTACAATTATTTTCTCAAAAATATTTTTTAGCTATCACCAATTGCCCATGCAATGACAAATATTGAGCTGAATCGTCCCTGCATTTCAAAGGTTTCTCAGAAACTAAAAAAATTTCTTGTTTGATGAATTTTTGTTGACAAACGCTTTCCAGTCGGTTATAATGG
>JAVBTW010000224.1:0-4749 GCA_031555975.1 Eubacteriales bacterium | reverse complement strand
TCTGCGGCGTCTTCGTCCACGCCCTTGGCGCGTAGATTGCTCTTGAGGGCGTAATCGCCGTCGGGTTTTCCGGCGGCCTGCGGCACCATGCGCTCGGGGTAATCGCTGTCGTTGAGCAGCCTGTTTTCGGTCAAGCGATCGATGGTGGCGTCGATCGCTGGCGCGAGATAGCCCTTTTGCGCCAGTTTTTTGCGCATTTCGCCCGTGGCGCGCATGGAAAAATCGAGCAGACTCAGCGCGTCCTCGTAGCATGGGTTTAACTGAATCCGCGCGAGCCTGTCCAGATACGCATCCTCGTCGATCGCGTCACCCACTTGGACGGGCAGCTGTTTGTAGAACCGCTTCTTCACCGCGCACAGCCGACTGCCGTCGGCGTCGATCAGAACGAGGCCGCGCACCTCTTCAATGTTGGTGACAATTGCCATTTGCATTCGCCTCATTTTCGCCGCATATGCGGGCATACTAATGCCGATCCAAGTGGAAAAAGGGAGGGTGTCCAACATGCCGAATCCGGGAGCGATGATTCAATCCAAGGGACTGACGATTCTCGAGGACCAGCTGGGACAGGAGTTTTTGGCCTACAAGAAGGCCGAACACTATGCCCAGCAGTTTACCGACATGCAGCTCAAGACCCTGGCTCAGGACCTTGCGCAGCAGCATTTGGTGCGCTACAACCGACTGTTTGACTATCTGAATAGCCACTAGATAAGGGAGGGATTCGCGATGAACCAGAACATGCCAATGAATCAGCAGCTCAACGATCAGCAGCGCCTTGACGACCTGCTGACCCAGGAGAAGCACATCATCAGCACCTATTCCGCCAGTGTGCCCGAGGCAAGCTGCCCGCATCTGCGCCAAGTGCTGACCGACAATCTGAACCAGACCTTAGCCACGCAGTACACCGTCTGGGACCAGATGTCGCAGAAGGGCTGGTACCCCACCAAACCTGCCCAGCAGGCCGATGTGGATACGGCTAAGCAGAAGTTCACCCAGATGAAGCAGCAGATGGGTGGCTAAGGGGAAAGTGGATCGAAGGAACGCTCCGGCGCGAGGGATTGCGCCGGGGCGTTGCCATTTGGGCAAGCTTAGCGCCGGCTCAACATGCTCTGCTTCAGCGTCCACAGCCGGTCCGACAGATCGACCTTGTAAACATGCGGATTCATGATGCGCTTGTACTGATCCCAGAAGGTGTCCATCTCGCACAACATGTGCGCCTTGATCTCTGAGAGTTTGGGGCAATCGTAGATCAGCTCGCCCTGCCTGAAAATTTGTACTTGCAGACTGCGCACCGTGTAGTTGGTCAGTGTCATCTGCTTCCAGGTGTTGACCGGATCGAATATCGTCAGCGGCTTGGATTCATCAAATGCTTCTATGTCCAGCGCGATCAGATCCGCGATCGCCTTCCCGTTTTCTTTGTCGTACAGCCGCAGCAGCTGTTTTACGCCCGGGTTGGTCACCTTTTCTGGGTTGTCGGATATTTTCAGCTTTGGCTCCACGGCGCCATTGCGCTCGATCGCGCTCAGCTTGTACACCCCGCCCAGCGCAGGACAGTCCATGCTGGTGATCAGTTTCGTCCCCACGCCCCAGGTGTCGATTCGGGCGCCTTGCAGCTTCAGGTCACGGATGATGGTCTCGTCCAAATCGCCCGAAGCGCAGATTTTCACGTCGGGGAAGCCCGCGTCGTCCAGCATTTTGCGCGCTACGCGGCTCAGATAGGCCAGGTCGCCGCTGTCCAGTCGGATGCCCACACCCTCATGGCCCTTTGCGCGCAGCTCCCGGAATACCGTAATCGCGTTTGGCACGCCGCTGTTCAGCGTGTCGTAAGTGTCTACCAGCAGCGTGCAGCTGTCGGGGAAGTGCTCGCCATAGGCGCGGAATGCCGCCAACTCGTCCGGAAAGCTCATCACCCAGCTGTGCGCGTGTGTGCCCATGACGCGGATGTCAAACAGCTCGCCGGACAGCACATTGCTCGTGGCGTCGAATCCGCCGATCATGGCAGCCCGCGCGCCGTAGATGCCCGCGTCCGGGCCTTGGGCGCGCCTGAGGCCGAATTCTAGCGCCACGCCGCCGCCCGCGGCCTCCACCACGCGCCGCGCCTTGCTGGCAATCAGCGTTTGGTGGTTCACAATATTTAGCAGCGCGGTTTCCACCAGCTGCGCTTGGAAGATCGGACCCGTGACCCGGATCAGAGGCTCGCCGGGAAAAACGACGGTGCCCTCAGGCACGGAATACAGATCGCAGCGGAACTTGAACGCCCGCAGCGTATCGAGAAAGCCCTCGTCGAACAAACAAAGACTGCGCAAGTATTCGATGTCAGCCTCGTCAAAATGCAGGTTCTGGATGTACTCGACCAACTGTTCCAGGCCCGCAAACACCGCGTGGGACATGGTTGCGGACTGTTGGCGGTAGAACATGTCGAACGTGGCGACTTGTTCCGACATGCCGGTTTTGTAGTAGCCATACATCATCGTGAGCTGGTAAAGATCTGTGAGTAGGGTCAAATTGCGCATCGTGTTGCACCTCATTTGTCGTTTGTTGTTGGCGGGGCATTGCCGGGACTATCCGTACGGATGGGCGCTGGGGAGCCTTGCGTAGAGGGCCAGACCGTGAACCAGCGCCAGCGCCGTGAACAGGGCCAGATACGGCCAGGCGGCCAGGTCCAGCGCGGCGCAGGTGATCATGGCGCAGACGGAGACGAGGACGGGCGCCCAGCACAGCACCGGACCCATGCGCCTGACGGAAAGCCGCGACAGCCGCCAGGCGAACAAACCGGCAACCGCCGCCATGCCGAGGATGCTGAGCCACTGGGATACGCGCACACCCAGCAGGTACAGGCTGTCTGTGCGCAGGCCTTCAACCAGCGTCCGTTCGGCCATGTACAGCAAAATATAGAGGAAGAAAGTGTCGCCCACGCGCTTGATTTTGCCGCGGCGCTCCAAGAGGATCAGTGTGAACGCGGTGAGCACACACCACGCGGACTCGTAGAAGAAGGTGGCCAGGTGCCAGGAGTGGTCGGCCTGGATGTAGACGGAGAGCGGGAACCACTGAAACGCGCTGTTGGTGACTGCGTAGCCGAATGCCTCTTGGTTCATGTAGTTGCCCCAGCGGCCGATGCCTTGGGCGAGGACGAGTCCCGGGGCGATGAGGTCGGCGAGGCGGAGAAACGGAATTTTATGCCATTTCGCATAGATGACGCCGCCGATGACGCCGCCGATGATGCCGCCATAGATGGCCATGCCGCCCATGCGAACATTCAGCATCGAGGGGAGGTCGTTTTGGAACTGGTCCCAGCTGAACGCGACATAGTAGAGGCGCGCGCAGAGGAGCCCGAGGGGAAGGATGATGAGCGCGAGGTCGATGGTGGTTTCCTTCGGGAGACCGAGCTTGCCCTCGCGGCACCATGCGAGCAGCGCTGCCAGCAATGCGCCGACGCCAATGATGATGCCGTACCAATAGACGGGTTGGCCAAGCAGAGTGAACGCTGCGTTGTGGTCTTGCATCGATGGGATCGCCTCCAGACTTTCATGTTTATTATACCCAGTTCTGGCGCGGTGTGTCAACGGAGGTTGTGTTGATCGTGCGCAATCACGTCGTGAGAGCGCATTCATGCGCGAGCCGCTTCCAAATCATTCCGGGGTTGCAATCCTTTGCCATTGATAGTATAATATAGTACTGTCGCCATTTATGCGCGTGAATCTCTAAGGAGTCTGCCATGCGAAAAATCCGTGTTACGGCCCGGTTCTATGTGTTTCTCGCCATGCTGTTGGTGGGCTTGTTCTTTATCGGGCGCGAGTTTCTGTTCACTGGCCAAGCCTCAGAAGCCCTGGTCACCCCCGGCCATGCGTCGTTCAGCGCGGCCATGAACGCGGTCGTCATCCGCGACGAGACCGTGGCCTCTTACGAGGGTGAAGGCCGCGTGACCTATCTCGTTGAGGAAGGCGCTCAGGTCAAGAAGGGAGAGGCCATTGTCAACCTCTATACCGCAAGCCACATGACCAAGTTGTTTGACGAGCTGGAAACTGTGCGGTCGAATATCCGAACCTATTACCAAAAACTGCTGAGCGGCATCATCGATACCGAGTTGGACCGGCTGGAGGCCAATGTGCAGGCCCAGGCCCTCGAGATGAAGCGCATGGTGCAGTCGCGCCAGATAGGCAACCTGATGAACGTCGAAAAGTCGCTGGAGCAAACCATGCAGGAGCGGCAACAATACCTCAACTCCAACAGGCGCGATGAGCAGAAGCTAAACGAATACTACAGTCAAGAGACAAAGGTGAAGCAGAACATCGAATCATGGAAGGTCGTCAAGGCGGCCGACAAGGACGGCGTTGTCAGTTTCTATTTGGACGGTTATGAGCGTCAGCTCACGCAGGACAAGATGGCGGAGCTGACGGGAGACCAGATCAAGACCGTCATCGCGGGAAAGCCGCTGACCGAGAAAAAGACCGCCAACGCCCGGCTTTCGAAGGACGTGTTTAAGGTCGCCACGACGGACAAATGGTATGTGGTGCTGCTGTCCACGGACGGCGAATGGAATCCCATCAAGGGCCAGGTGTTCCTGATGCAGATGGAGGGCGTGTCCGGCTTCACCTTCAATGGCACCGTCGAGTCCGTGCAGAAGTCGCAGGGAGAAGTGCTGGCCACGGTGCTGGTCGAGTCCGACATCGGCCCTATGCTGTCGCGGCGCAGCGGAAAAATCAATATCAGTGCGCAACTGACCGGGTTCACCGTGCCCAGCAGCGCGATTTC
>JAVBTW010000014.1:0-2922 GCA_031555975.1 Eubacteriales bacterium | reverse complement strand
AAACTCGGCCTGCATCTCGAACATGAGGCGCGGGTCGTCAGTGTACTGCTGAAACGTCACGCCGCGCTTGTTGACGCGAGCGTCCAGCACCGCCCAGCGGCTGGAAACGCCGCAAATCACCGGCGTCCTGATGGGCTTTCCCGCCTCGAAAGCTGCCCATACGGCCTTGGTTTCTTCGTTGTGCGCGAGATAGTCCATATCCTACCCCTGCTTCTCGATCGCCGCGATCGTGTCCCGATAGATGCGCTCAATCTCAACAGCCCTGGCAGGCTCCAGCACGGGATCCATGGTCTCGTAACCTTCGCTCACGCGCTCCACATAGTCGTGGGCCCTGGCGTAGATATCCGGCGTATTCTGCTGCCGCCAAGGCTCCCACTGGTCGCGCCACAGGATCTTGCTGGGGGCCTCCCAATAGCTGTCTTTGATGTGATCCACGGTGTGTTCCTCGGCAATGAATGTGCCGCCGATCCCGAGCTCTTGAATGAGCGGCAGCGCTTCAGGATCGTATTCCACACCTTTGCGCGCGTAATTGTATGCCGCCAACCAGTCGTTGTCGATGACCAACTGTTCCAGGCTGATGCCCTGATCTGCGCCCACGATGCCCTGGCAACCAATGCTGTTGGTGCCCGCAAGCACGGCCATGAGCCCGTTGAACGCCTTCTCGAATCCGCACTGGTAGTCCGGCAGGCAGGCGTCAGTGAGCGCGCTGTTGCTGCCCGCGCCCCAGCCGTAAAACCGGCCCATCTGGCCCGCGATCATGCCAATCAGCGCCTGGTTCGGGTTACCAAACGAGCACAGCGTGGAACGCAGGTCCATGGAGTGGTTGCTGAACGGCAGATAGTTTGAAAACTTGCCCGACAGCGCATAGATCACCACATTGCTGCCAATGATTTCGGCCAGTTCGAGCACGCAGCTGCCCCAAATGGTCATGGGGCCGGTCGCGCCGGAGATGACCATCGGCGCGGTGCCGATGCCACAGCCCGCGTCCGCGAAGATCAACGCCATTGACAGCGACGAGTTCATGAACCCTAGCGGACTCACGGTCTCCAGCAGATAACCCGGCTGATGCCCCATCACCTTACCCATTTCAATGATGCCGCGGCCGCCTTCGGGGGTCAGAATGTATGTGCCGCCCGGGCGCTTGCTATAAAGGTACAGCTCGCGAAAGCTGGCCACGTCGGTCTGATTGAACGGCAGGTCCTTGGGAATGACCACGGCGGAGCTGCCCCAATAATGGTTCAATGTGTCAGTCACACGCGCGCCTTTGCGCACATCCATCAGCGTGCCTTCGCGGCGCACGTCGCCTGGATAATCGACAATAAACACCTGGGTGGACACGCTGCCCTTGATCTCCGTGGGCTCGTCCTTCTGCTGCGTGGGCTTGTTTGCCCGAATCAACTCCTCAACCAACGCGGCGGGAATCTTGATGCGCTGCGCGGCCTCATCGACGACGCAGCCCGCCGCCTTGCAGCGGCGCAGCACCTCGCCGTGGGGCACGCTCATGCCGACGGTCTCCAGCACCGTCAGCGCCTCCTTGTGCAGCTTGAGCACCTCAGCCTCGGTGAGGATATCGATGTGATTGTATACCTGTGCCATGGAGCTTAACCCACCTCCTGCTTTCCACCCTGCCACATGCCTTCGCAGCAGCGCATTTCGTCGATCAGTTCCTTGATTGACGGTGAGATTCCGTTGTGTACATAGGCGCTGCTGGCCGCGTTGCCCACGGCAAGGCAGTCCGAAACCGGCACGCCCGCCAGCAGCCCGGTCAGCAGCCCTGCGTTGAAGTGGTCACCCGCGCCCGTCAAAAGCACCGGTGACTCGGCGTGGCGCGTAGCCAACGTGCGCGCGCCGGCGTCGGACCGCACCGACGCGAATCGGGCTGTGTGCAGCACTAGCGCATCCACCGCATCCAAAGCATAAACAAAGTCGAGCAGCGCGTCCATGTCCTTGCCCTCTGCGCTCAGCGCGGTCGCGATGGACTGCAACTCGCCATCGTTGATGGATAGCACCAGCTTGCTGCGCCGGCGAATCAGTCGGAATGTGTCAAAGAGCGCCCGCACTTCGTCGCCCGTTCGGGCGGTTAGGTCGGCGGTATCGGCCAGGATCCATTCGGGCGGCGCGCACAGATGCTCAAGCACATCCTCCGCCATGCCGCGCCAGATGCTCTGCATGGGCCCAATTTCGCCCCAGTTCAACAGGCATATGGCCGCGGTGCCGTCGAAAGCCTGCAGCAACCGCTGGCGGCCCACCCGGCGAACCAGTTCCTCATAATCGATCTTGCCCAGCTCGCCCCCGTCTGCCAGGAACAGCTTGCAATCTGAAAACTCCACCGCCAGGCAAAAGCCCGGATCGGCATAGCTGATCCAGTCGATCCCATCCAGCAGTTGCGCGAACGCAGCGTCCGGCTCCGGACAGCCCAGTGCGCCCACGCAAATCAGCTTCATCCCCATCGCCTTCAGTGCCAGTGCCGTGTTTGGCATGTTCCCGCCCAACTGTACGCTGGTCTCCTCAAGCGAAAACGAGCTGCTCAGTCCATCTCGCACAGACAGCCGCGCGCCAAAGTCAGCCATTGTATGAAACCCCGCGCCACCATCGCTCACGCGGCGCGCGATGCGGTCCAGATAACCATCAAAACCCAACGCCACGCGCGGCGGCGCGCTTCGCAAATTGAGCGCCTTTAGCGCACACACCGTCTCATCAATCCGCATAAGATCACCGCCTCAATCTCAATTTCCAATCCGAGCATCGCAAAATGATTACCAATGCAGCTCCGGCAGTATTTCCTTCTGCCGCTCGCACATCTCGTTGATGAGCGCCACCGCGTTGTTGTAGGTGGACACGGTTGGATCCAGCAGCATCGCCTGCAGCAACTTGTTTCTTGACTTCTCACTGAAAGCCTCGATCAACAGCTGATGAATCGAA
>JAVBTW010000059.1:0-10791 GCA_031555975.1 Eubacteriales bacterium | reverse complement strand
CCCCCCCCTAACTGTGTTCCGGCTGCCCCCCGCCTCGCCCCCCCCCCCCCGGGTGGCCTCGTATCCTGTTGGCCTGGGGTGCGTCGCCTCTGTGGGGGGTGGTCCTTCGCTGCGCTCAGCATGACACCTTGTCGGGGGGTGCCGGGAGGCGACGACACCGGGGCGTGTTCACGCCGGGTGATGACGACACCGTTCGGCAATCACGCCAGAGGTGATGATTTGTATGATAGCCGCGCAGCGCACACTGTCAGAACAGCCCTGAGATCAATCCATTCTCATCCACGTCAATCGACTCCGCGCTGGGCACTTTCGGCAGGCCCGGCATCGTCATGATGTCGCCGGTCAGCGCCACGATAAACCCCGCGCCCGCGGACACCTTCAGTTGCTTGACGCTGATCGTGAATCCCGTTGGCGCGCCCACCAGCGCTTGATTGTCCGAGAACGAATACTGCGTCTTGGCCACGCAGATCGGTAGGTTGCCATAGCCGAGTTTCTCCAGCGTGGCCGCCTGCTTTTTCGCCGCGCCGGTCAGTTCCACGCCGTCGGCGCGATAGATCTTGCGGGCAATGGCGCTCAGCTTTTCTTCGATGCTCAGGTCCAGCGGATAGCAGAAATCAAACTGGTTTGAGGTTTCACAGGCGTGGACCACCATCTCAGCCAGTTCCACGCCGCCCTCGCCGCCCTTGGCCCAGACCTCGCTCAGGGCGACGGGCACGTCCAGCTTTTGTACTTCCTGCTTCAGCAGTCCGATCTCGGCATCGGTGTCCGTCGGAAACCGGTTCAGCGCCACGACGACGGGCAGGCAGTAGACCTCCTGGATGTTTTCCACATGGCGCAGCAGGTTCGGTATGCCCCGCATCAACGCCGCCAGATTCTCTCCTGCCAGGTCCTTCTTGTTCGCGCCGCCGTGCATTTTCAGCGCGCGCAGCGTCGCCACGATCACGACGGCCGCGGGTCTGAGGCCCGCCGCGCGGCACTTGATGTCCAGGAATTTTTCCGCGCCCAGGTCCGCGCCGAAGCCCGCCTCGGTCACCACATAATCTGCCAGAGAAAGCGCCATTTTAGTCGCCAGCACACTGTTGCAACCGTGGGCGATGTTGGCAAACGGGCCGCCGTGAATCAACACCGGCGCATGTTCCAGCGTCTGCACCAAGTTCGGACGCAGCGCGTCCTTGAGCAACGCGGCCATGGCGCCCGTGGCCTTCAACTGGGACGCCGTGACCGGATCGCCCGCGTAGGTGTAGCCCACCACGATCCGCCCCAGCCGTTCCTTCAAATCGGCGATGCCGTCGGAAAGGCAGAGCACGGCCATGATCTCCGATGCGACGGTGATGTCGTAGCCGTCCTCGCGCGGTGTGCCGTTGGCAGCGCCACCCAGGCCGTCGATGACGAACCGAAGCTGGCGGTCATTCATGTCCACGCAGCGCCGCCAGGTGATCCGGCGCGGGTCCAGCTGCAGCGCATTGCCCTGGTGAATGTGGTTGTCGATCAGCGCCGCGAGCAGGTTGTTGGCCGCGCCGATGGCATGGAAGTCGCCCGTGAAGTGCAGGTTGATGTCCTCCATGGGCACCACCTGCGCATAACCGCCCCCAGCCGCGCCGCCCTTTACGCCGAAAACCGGGCCGAGGGATGGCTCCCGCAGCGCCGCCATGGCCTTCTTGCCGATGCGGCAAAGTCCGTCCAGCAGACCCACCGTCGTGGTGGTCTTGCCTTCACCCGCGGGCGGGGGGTTGATGGCGGTGACCAGGATCAGCTTGCCCTTCGGCTCGCGGTCCTTGAGCAGTTGCAGGTCCACCTTCGCCTTATAGCGGCCATAGTGGTCCAGGTATTGGCCGTCGATACCCGCACGCTCCGCAATTTTGTCGATGGGCTCCATGGCGGTAGATTGGGCGATTTGGATGTCGGTTGGCATGGTACTCACTCCGTTCGTCAATTGGCCGTGAAATAGGTCACCGCGCTGCCAAACATGCCGTAGTTCTTGTCACCGGCCACGTTCACATACAGCGATTCATCACAGCGCTCCGCGTGGCCCATGCGGCCAAATACGCGCCCGTCGGGAGACGTGATGCCTTCGACTGCGTACATGGAGCCGTTGGGGTTGATCTGGATGTCCATTGATGGCCTGCCAAGCTCGTCCACGTACTGGGTCGCGATCTGACCCGCGCCGGCCAGCACCTGGAACTGGTCCTGCGCGATGACAAACCGACCCTCGCCATGTGACATGGGCACCAGGTGGATGTCGCCCACATTGGCATGCCGCAGCCACGGCGACAGATTGCTGCACACAGCCGCGCGCACCAGCTTGGACTGGTGTCTGCCGATCAGGTTGTATGTCAGGGTCGGCGCGTTCGGGTCGGGCTCGCGAATCTCGCCGTAAGGCACCAAACCCAGCTTGATCAGCGCCTGGAATCCGTTGCAGATGCCGCCCATCAGACCGTCCCGGTGCTGGAGCAAGGCCATCAGTTTCTCGCTGATCAGCGGATTGCGGAGGAATGCTGTGATGAACTTGGCGGAGCCGTCCGGCTCGTCGCCGCCGGAGAACCCGCCGGGCAGGAACACGATCTGGCTCTGCTCCGTCAGGGCGGCAAAGTGCTTCACAGAATCGCTGACATCCTGGGCCGACCGGTTCCGGATCACGCAAACGCTGACCTCTGCGCCGGCCGCCTCGAACGCGCGCGCGCTGTCCACCTCGCAGTTGGTGCCCGGAAATGCCGGAATCAGCACACGGGGTTTCGCCACTTTTGCCGAACACACATGCACGTCTTTGCAGAATGAATGCACCTTTTCCGGCGCGGGTTCGTTGGTCTCGATGTTGCAGGCGAAAACGCTTTCGAGCCTGCCCTCGTAGGCCGCCTCCCATTCTAGCACATCCACGATCTGATCACAAGCGCGAATGGTATAATCCTCCAAGGTCACGCCCAAACGCAAGCCAACCGGCATGTCCTCGGTCAGTTCCAACACAAAACCGCCGGTCAGATTCTGCCCGGCCAAGGCCATGATCCGGTCCATGGTCAAGGCGTCGTCAAACCTGAAGCCCACCGCGTTGCCCAGCGCCATCTTGAACAGCGCCTCCATCAGGCCGCCCATTCCGGGCGTATAGCAGGCGCGCACCTTTCCCGTACGCATCAGGTCAGTGACCTGCCCAAATACCGCCTTGAGCGAATCCGCGTCCGGCAGGCCGCCGTCACCCGGCACGGGCGCAAGCAGCACGACCGGGCTGCCCGAGCACTTGAACTCAGGGGAGATGATCTGGCTTGCTTCGCAGACACTGACCGCAAAGCTCACCAGCGTTGGCGGGACATCCAGGTTTTCGAACGTGCCGGACATGCTGTCCTTGCCGCCGATGGCCGCCAGACCCAGATCCAGCTGCGCCGACAGCGCGCCCAGCAGCGCAGCCGTGGGCAGCCCCCAGCGGCGGGGATCGCCCTGTGTGCGCGGAAAGTACTCCTGGAACGTGAGGTGCGCGTGATTCAGGCCCGCGCCGGTCGCCACCAGCTTCGCTGCCGATTCGACGACCGCCAGATACGCTCCACGATACGGCGAAGCCTCGCTGACAAACGGGTTGAACCCGAACGCCATCGCGGAACAGGTGCCTGACTTGCCGTGCAGCACGGGCATCCGGGCCACCATCGCCTGGGCGGGTGTGCGCTGACGCCTGCCGCCGAAGGGCATCAGCACGCTGTTGGCGCCGATGGTCGAGTCAAACCGTTCGGCAAGGCCCCGCTTGGAGCAGGTGTTCAGGTCGCTCGCCAGGGCGGCGACGGCGGCGTCAAAGTCGCTGTGATCGACTCGTGAAACCGTCCGGGCCGCGGGCACGACCACATCCGTGTGCTTTTCCGCTCCGTTGCTGTTGATGAATGCCCGCGACAGGTTCACGATCTGCGCGCCCTTCCAGTTCATGACCAGCCGCTTCTCACTGGTGACCTTGGCCACTGCCGTGGCCTCCAGGTTCTCCTCGGCAGCCAGTTCCATAAACCGGGCCACGTCCTTCGGATCCAGCGCCACGGCCATGCGCTCCTGGGATTCGCTGATGGCCAGCTCTGTGCCGTCCAGGCCGTCATACTTTTTGGGCACCACGTCCAGTTCGATCACCAGGCCATCTGCCAGTTCGCCAATGGCCACCGACACGCCGCCCGCGCCAAAGTCGTTGCAGCGCTTGATGAGTCGCGCGGCCTCCTCGTTTCGGAACAGCCGCTGAAGCTTGCGCTCCTCGGGCGCGTTGCCCTTCTGGACTTCCGCGCCGCAGGTCTCCAGCGACTCGGCGGTGTGGGATTTGGAAGAGCCCGTCGCGCCGCCGCAGCCGTCGCGGCCCGTGCGGCCGCCCAGCAACACGATGATGTCGCCCGGCTGGGGCACCTCGCGGCGCACATTTCGCTGAGGCGCAGCGCCCACCACCGCGCCGATCTCCAAGCGCTTGGCGGCATAGCCGGGATGGTAAATCTCGTCCACAATGCCCGTAGCCAGTCCGATCTGGTTGCCATAACTGGAATAGCCGGCGGCGGCGGTTGTGACCAGCTTCCGTTGCGGCAGCTTGCCCGGGATCGTATCTTTCAGCGGTGCCGTGGGGTCCGCAGCGCCGGTGACGCGCATGGCCTGATACACATAGCTTCGGCCCGACAGCGGATCTCGGATCGCGCCGCCGATACAGGTCGCTGCGCCGCCGAAAGGTTCGATCTCGGTCGGGTGATTGTGGGTCTCGTTCTTAAACAGCAGCAACCAGGGTTCTTTCTGGCCGTTCACATCCACATCGATCTTGATCGTGCAGGCATTGATCTCTTCGGACTCGTCAATGTCCGGCAACTGGCCCTTGTGTTTGAGGTATTTCGCGCCGATGGTCGCCATATCCATGAGCGTCATGGGCTTTTCTGTGCGGCCCAGTTCCTCGCGGACGGCGAGGTAGCGCTCGAACGCGGCCTTAACCACTGTATCCTCAAACTCCAGTTTGGAGAGCGTGGTCAAAAACGTGGTGTGGCGGCAATGATCAGACCAATAAGTGTCGATCATGCGAATCTCAGTCAGGGTCGGATCGCGGCGCTCGCCTTGAAAATAGCCCTGACAGAACTTGATGTCGGCCAGGTCCATCGCCAGCGCGTATTTTTGGATGAACGCGGCCAGCCCGGGTTCGTCCATCTGAATAAAGCCGGTCAGGGTCTCGACGGACGTGGGCACATCATAGGTCAGCCGCAGCGTTTTCGGCAGGTCCAGCGAAGCCTCACGGCTCTCGACGGGGTTGATGACATACTTTTTGATCTCGTCGATCTCACGCTTGGAGAGCTTGCCTTCCAACAGAAACACGCGGCTGGACCTGACCGTGGGCCGCTCGCACTCGAACGCCAGCTGGATGCACTGCGCCGCGCTGTCCGCCCGCTGATCGAACTGACCGGGCAGATACTCCGTGGCGAACACCGTTGCGCCTTCCGCAACAGGCAGGTCCGGCGTGGCTGCGTCCATCTGCGGCTCGGAGAAGAGGGTCTGGATGGCGGCGTCAAAATGGGCCTTTTCCAGGTCCTCCACATCGTACCGGTTCAGCAACCGCAGGCCGGTCAGCGACTCAATGCCCAGGAATGTGCGCAGGTCCTTCAAGAGCGACTTCGCCTCCAGCGCAAAGGCGGGCTTCTTTTCCACGTATACGCGATAGACCATATGTGTCAATCTCCTTAAATCGTTGTGCGGAGCGGGTTGGGGGACGGACTCCCTCCGGCGCTCACGCGCCACCTCCCTCTAAATAGGGAGGCTTTTGGGGCGGGGGGCACCCATCCCTTGCCTCCCTCTTCAGAGGGAGGTGGCGCGCGAGCGCCGGAGGGAGTTCGCCTCCCTAAACTTGCAACGCCGTCTTGCCAATGTCGTGCCGCATGTACGCGCCGTCAAACGCGATGCGCTCTGCGGCCTCGTAAGCCTTCTCCACTGCCGCCGCAAGCGTATCCGAAACCGCCGTCACGCCAATCACCCGCCCGCCTGCGGTGACGAGCTGGCCGTCCTTTTGCGCAGTGCCGCTGTGGTAGATCGTCGCGAGTTCCTCCGCGCCATGGGTCTCGATGAGACAGCCCTTTTTGTACGCTTCCGGATACCCGCCCGACACCACCATCACGCAGCAGGCCGCGCCGGTTTTCCAGCGGATCTCCGTCTTCGCCAGGCGCTCCTCGCGCACGGCCATCATCACATCCAGCAGGTCTGAGTCCAGCAGCGGAAGCACCACCTGTGCCTCCGGATCACCAAACCGGCAGTTGTACTCAATCACCTTGGGACCCTCGGCGGTCAGCATCAGCCCAAAGTAAAGGCAACCCTTGAACGTGCGCCCCTCGGCGTTCATCGCATTCATCGTGGGCACGAAAATCTCGCTCATGCAGCGGCGCGCAGTCTCCGTTCCATAGAACGGATTTGGGGCGATGGTGCCCATGCCGCCGGTGTTTTTGCCCTGATCGCCGTCCAGCGCGCGCTTGTGATCCATGCTGGAAACCATGGGGCACAGCGTCTTTCCATCTGTGAACGCCAGCACGGACACCTCCGGACCGGTCAGGCATTCTTCAATGACGATCTGATTGCCGCTCTCGCCGAACTGCTTGTCACGCATGATGGCGCGAACGCCCGCTTCCGCCTCAGTGCGCGTCTCACAGATCAGCACGCCCTTGCCCAGCGCCAGCCCGTCTGCCTTGATGACGATCGGGTAGTTGCTGTGCCGTAGGTAGTCGATGGCCTTTTCCGCATCCTGAAACACCTCATAGGCAGCCGTCGGAATCGCGTACTTTTTCATCAGGTTCTTGGAGAATACCTTGCTGCCCTCGATGAGCGCGGCCTTAGCGTTCGGGCCAAAACAGGGAATGCCCGCGGCTTCCATTTCGTCCACCATCCCCAGCACCAGCGGATCATCCGGCGCGACAATGCAAAAGCCGATGTCATGGTCAACGCAAAACGCGACCGCACCGGCGATGTCATTGGCCTGGATGTCCGCGCAGGTGGCGTCCTGCGCGATACCGCCGTTGCCGGGGAGCGCATAGATGCGCTCCGCCTTCGGATTACTCTTGATGGCCTTGATGATGGCGTGCTCACGCCCACCGCCGCCGATGACGCAGATGTTCATATGGAACCGACCTCCTTGAACGCGATCAATGATGGAACAACCGGATCCCAGTGAACGCCATGACCATGTTGTACTTGTCGCACACCGAGATCACATTGTCATCGCGAATCGATCCGCCTGGCTGCGCGATGTACTGTACGCCCGACTTGTGCGCGCGCTCTATGTTGTCGCCGAAGGGAAAGAACGCGTCACTGCCCAGCGACACGCCCGTGAGCCGGCCAATCCATTCCTTTTTTTCCTCTGCGCTCAGCGGTTCCGGCCGCACCGAGAAGCTGTTTTGCCACACGTCGTCGCCCAAGATGTCCATGCACTCCTCGCCGATGTACACGTCGATGGCGTTGTCCCGCTCCGGCCTGCCCAGGCCCTCGGCAAACTGCAGCGCCATGACCTTGGGATGCTGCCTGAGCCACCATGTGTCGGCCTTCTGGCCCGCGAGCCGCGTGCAGTGGATGCGGCTCTGCTGGCCCGCGCCCACGCCGATGGTCTGTCCGTTCAGGGCATAGCACACGCTGTTGGCCTGGGTATATTTCAGCGTGATCAGCGACAGCAACAGGTCGTTGAGCGCGTTTTGCGGCAGGATCTTGTTCTTGGTCGGCCTGTCCTCAAGCAGGTCGCTGGTGATCTGCAGCTCGTTTCTGCCCTGCTCAAACACGATCCCGTAGCACATCTTGCGTTCGAGCGCGGGCGGCTGATAGGCCGGGTCGATCTCCACGACATTGTAGGCGCCCTTGCGCTTTTTTTGCAAGATCTCGAGCGCGGCAGGCTCGTAGCCGGGCGCGATCACGCCGTCCGACACCTCGCGAGAGATCAGCTTGGCGGTGGCCACATCACACGCGTCGCTCAGCGCGATGTAGTCGCCGAAGGAGCACATCCGGTCCGCGCCGCGGGCCCGGGCATAGGCGCACGCCAGCGGAGAGAGTGCCTCTCCCTCCGGCACGAAATAGATCTTGCGCAGGGTGTTCGAAAGCTCGATGCCCAGCGCCGCGCCGGCGGGCGAAACATGCTTGAACGAGGCGGCCGCCGGAAGGCCCGTGGCCTGTTTCAGCTCACGCACCAGCTGATAGCCGTTCAGCGCGTCCAGGAAGTTGATGTAGCCGGGCTTGCCGGACAGCACCTTCAAGGGCATCTCGCCCTCCTTGGCAAAGATGCGCGCGGGCTTCTGATTCGGGTTGCAGCCGTATTTCAATTCTATTTCGTTGGTGGACATAAAGGGATGTACCTCCTTAGATTCATTCGGTCGGTGGCTGGGCAAACCCCTCCGGCCTTTGCGGCAGCCGATTTGAGCCGTGCTTACCTAACCATTCTTGTTCACAATCCGCGTTGCTACGGCGCCATCCTTGAGGCCGATCGTCCTGACAAACAGGCTCACCTTGTTGTCCTCGTGCAAGTTCCGCCAGATGGCCTCGGTGATCTCGTCGATCGTGCCATCCACGATCACCTTCTCCGGCTCGCCCTCAAACGAAGGGATCGGATCGCCATCGCACTTGTACGTGTGGATGAAATGGCCCACGCCTGCCACCGGCTGCGCGTAGTCATAGAAGAACCGCTCGCAACTGCGCCCGTCTCCGTCCGCGCTCTTCAGGATCGACAGCTGATATTGCAGCGTCCCGCCCGCGACCTTCGCCACGGCGCTGATGCGCGGGGTCCAGTTGGGGCCGTCCGGCTCAAACTCGCGGGTGTGCAGCGCATCGCACGGGCCTTTGCCCTCGGACATGAATTTGTGAATGGTGTCCGTCTGGTCGCCATTGGTGCAGATGGTGGTGTCCCCCAGCACCCGGACCGGCGCGTAGATCACCAAGGAGGGGTCCTTCATTAGCGCGGGATCGTGCGCCTGCGTTCGGATGCCCTCGCCGTCCTCAACAAACACGCGATTGCGGCTGTTGGCGCTTCTGCCCATGATAAAGTAAGCGATGACCGCCATCGCGGCATCTCGATGCAGTCCGACCATGATGCCACGGCCTGGATACGATGTGGCCGACACGGCCTGGGGCAGGGTTTGAATGTTCATCATTACCGCACGCTCCTGTATGTTGATCGCTTGGTTGCACACCATCTCCGCGGCCCGCGGCAGCAAGATCCACTCGGCCTCTTCCATCACACGCCGCTGCAAAACCTCCGGCGTGTCGTCCACTTTGACCTCGACCGCCTTTTGCAGCAGGATCGGGCCGCCGTCCACTTCACCGTTGACCAGGTGTGCAGTCGCGCCCGTGAGCTTCACACCCCGCGCCAGCGCCGCTTCATGCACCTTCAGCCCGTACATGCCCAGCCCACAGAAGGCAGGAATCAGCGCCGGGTGGATGTTCACGACCCTGCCCTCATAGGCGTTCAAGACTTTCGGCCCGAGAATGCCCAGATAGCCAGCCAGCAGCACCACGTCAATGTCATGCGATTGCAACAGCTTTAGCAGCTTTTCGTCATGCAGCGCCGGGTCGGGCTCCATCGCCTTGGAAAGCACAGCGGTCTCGATGCCCGCGGCGCGCGCCCGTTCCAGCCCGTAGGCGGCCTTTCGGTTTGACACCACCAGCGTCACCATGCCCGAGTGCAGCACGCGCCCCTGCGCATCCAGCACCGCCTGCAGATTCGTGCCGCCGCCGGAGATAATCGCCGCGATCCGCGCCTTTCTCTCTAGCACAGCTCGATCCCTCCGTCGCCTTGGATCAGCTCGCCGCACACATAGGCGTCCACGCCGTTTTCCGCAAGCGCCGCCAAGGCCGCGTCAGCGGTCTGTTTTGACACGACGACGCTCATGCCCACGCCCATGTTGTACGTGTTGAACATGTCCCGCTCCGGCACATCGCCGGCCTTTTGGATCAGATCAAAAATCCGGGGCGTCCGAATCGAGGCCCTGTCGATCTTCGCCGTGAGGCCCGGCTTGAGGCTGCGCGGAATGTTCTCATAAAACCCGCCGCCCGTGATGTGGCTGATGCCCTTCACGTTCGCCGCCTCGATCATGGCCAGCGCGGGCTTCACATAAATGCGCGTGGGACACAGCAGCGCCTCGCCCAGGCTCATGCCCAGTTCGTCCACATGGCTGTGCAGATCGACATGTTCCACGTCCAGCGCCTTGCGCACCAGTGAAAAGCCATTGGAATGCACACCGCTGGACGGCATGGCGATCACCACGTCGCCCGCCGTCATGGATTCATTGTCGAGCACCTTCGAGCGGTCCACCGCACCCACAGAGAACCCGGCCAGATCGTACTCGTCCTCCGCATAGAAGCCGGGCATCTCCGCGGTCTCGCCGCCGATCAGCGCGCAGCCCGCCTGGACGCAGCCTTCCGCCACACCCGACACGATGGCCGCCACGCGCTCCGGACGCGTTTTGCCCACTGCCACATAATCGAGAAAGAAGAGTGGCTTTGCGCCCACGCAGATGATGTCATTGACGCACATCGCAACGCAGTCGATGCCGACGGTGTCATGCTTGTCCATCAGGAACGCCAGCTTGAGCTTGGTTCCAACGCCGTCCGTGCCCGACACCAGCACCGGGCGGGTCATGCCGGTGAGGTCCAGCTCAAACAGTCCGCCAAATCCGCCCAGCCCAGAGACGACGCCCGGCGTCATCGTGCGGGCCACGTGCCGCTTCATCAGTTCGACCGCTTTGTAACCCGCAGTGATGTCCACGCCCGCCGCGGCGTAGCTTTCGGAATGGCTCTTCATATCAAGTCAATCCTCCTCGGTGATTTGGGTCTCAAACTTCCATTTCGTCTGCT
>JAVBTW010000106.1:0-12395 GCA_031555975.1 Eubacteriales bacterium | reverse complement strand
ATAATCCGGGAATCGCTGGTCCAACATCGCCAAGCAGATGGAAAGGCACATCCGGCGGCATACCGCGCGATAGACCTGTTCGCACAGCTCATCCATCGAAATGTCCAGGTTCATCGACACGAACTGGGCAGCCAGCTTTGCAGCATCGATGCTATAGCGGTTGAAATCGCCGCGCACATGCATAATGTCTGTGGGCGTCAGGCCGCAAACCTGCACAATGCCTTCGCGCACCAGCCGGCGGATGTCCATCGTATACACCGAGCGCCCGCAGGCTGAGGCCGCGTCCTCCATGGACAGCGGGCCAGGCCGAAGCGCGGTGCACAGTGCGCGCTCAAAATCGGAATACCCCGCGCCTCCGTTGATGTCACGAACCAGCATCAGGTGCTCGTGAAGGAAAAGTGAGTGTTTGCGCTTGGATTCCAGCAGCTTGCGCAAGTATTCCACCACTTCGGGGCGCCCGTCCGCCGCCACGCACAGCGGCGTGACGCGGTAGGACTCCAGGATCAGATGATCGCCTTTGTAGTGGACCGCGCTGTCGCCACCCAGCCCTACCGTCTTGACATACAGCCCGTCGACCAGCGTCTTCCACTTGCCGATGCGCACACCGCCCTCCGCGGTGACGGGCTGACCCGCCCGCGTGAGCGCGATGTCGGTGGTGGTGCCGCCCATGTCCACGATGATGCTGTCTTTTTCTTTGGCCAACCGCGCGCCGCCGATCACGCTGGCTGCGGGGCCGCACAAGAGCGTCTCCACAGGTCGCAGCCGCGCGAACGACTCGCTCATCAAACTGCCGTCGCTGCGCACGATGACCACTGTGGCACAGATGTCGCGCTGGATCATGGCGGATTGGATGGCCCGGAGGAAATCCTCGATCACGGGAAACAGCCGTGCGTTCAGCAGCGTGGATGCACCGCGCTGAAGGCTGTTGAGTTCCTGTGTCAGCTCGTGGCCGCAGATCACAGGCACGTTCAGCGCATCCCGCGCGATTGTCCGCGCCGCTTTTTCCACCACACCGCCATTCTTCATGGCATTCATTTCAATGATGCCAAACCCGTCCAGAGGCGGCAAGTCGGCGAGCCGCGCTTGAAACAATGCCCAGTCCGGTTCGCGCTCTGCGCCGCCGGCAAAATTGGTGTACGCGGGCTGGATGAGCATGGCTGCTGACTGCGGCAGCCCATATTGCCCGCCCAGTTCATCGATCACCCGCGCGTCGCCGCCAAAGAACGCCAACGCGGCCCGTCCTCCTCGATCCTCCACGCAGGCGTTGGTGGCGAGGGTGGTGGAGAGCGACAGAATCTTTGCCTTTTTCACCAGATCCTGGGGCAGCGCGTCCAGTGCCTCGAGAATGCCGATGCTCAGGTCCTGTTTCGTGGTCAGCGCCTTCGCGCTGCCAAGCACCGTTCCACGCGCGTCATCAAACAAAATGGCGTCCGTGTAGGTGCCGCCCGTATCGATGCCAATGCCGATGCCCATTCGCTGATCGCTCCCTTTTTGCTTTCCATTTTCGCTTCGTTCCGGTATAATGAACAGCGTACAGTAGCGAGTATAGCACATTGTGTGGCTTGATGTAAACAAAGGATGTGTGACGGATGATCCGCAATTTTTACGACTTCTGTGCGGCGCTCGTGGAGGCCGGTTTCTCCACAGGCAGCGGCAATCCTGGCGGCGCGTATTCGGTCATTCCGTTTGATTGGTGTGAGCACCCACCGGAGGACTCACCCATCCGCTGGCATACGGGTGACATGGAGACGGACCCTTGGCAGTGGCGCATCCGCGTGTTGAACGAGCGGACCGACATCGCTTATGCGAAGGTCTTCTTTCACCGAAGCGGGTACATCGCCAGGGACTGGTATCCCTACTTTTTGGCCGTGCGGCGCGAGGGCTCAAGGATAGAGGACGACTATCAGGACGGGCTCATCAGCCGGATGGCCATGCGCGTCTATGCCGCGGTGCGCGAGCATCGGGCGCTGGCGGTGCACGACATCAAGGCGCTGTCGGGCTTTGTGAAGGGTGAACAGTCTCAGTTTGAGCGCGCGCTGCTGGAGTTACAGATGCGGATGTACATCACCATGTGCGGAGAGGCGCCGAAGGTCGCCCTGTCGGGCGGCGTGATGGGCTGGGCGTCGATGGTGTACTGCACGGCGGACGGGTTCTTCGAGGGGGCGTTCGAACAGTCGCTGAAGATCGGCAGGAAGGCTGCAGTTGAGGCGATTGAGGCCAGGGTGTTTGAGCTGAACCCACAGGCAGATGCGAAGAAGGTGCGTAAGTTCATTGAGGGTTAGGATGGCGACGAGTGCGAATGATTGAGAGCATGGTGATTTCGTCATCGGAAAAACCCTGTCATCCCGAGCACAGCGAAGGACCTTCTCCCTTCTCCGCCCACAGGCGGCGTCCCACATCAGGACAAGATGGCGGCTTGCGTGGGTGAGGCCCTTCGCAGGCGCTCAGGATGACATAAGGAGGCGTAAGCGCTATGGCCTCACCAATCGCAGTTTTCATTCCTGCGTTGACCCAGCACCCAACTGTGGTATAATAAAGGCATCATATCGAAACTGGAGGATCCATATGCCTACCCTGAGAGCCGTTGAACCCAGCGAATACCGCAGCCTGTACGCACACATGGAGCGCGACTTCCCCAAGAACGAGCGCCCGCCCTACTTCGTCATCGAGCAGAACTTGGATCGAGGCGCGCATGTCGCGCATTTCATGGTGGACGAGGGATGCGACGTGGGCTACATCATTGAGACGATGGCGGACGGCGTGCCCTTCGTGCTGATCAACTACCTGGCCATATTGCCCGACGCGCGAGCCGGCGGACACGGCAGCACCTTGCTGAAATTGATCGCCGAAGCGCATCCGAACCATGCGGCGGTCGTCGAGGTGGAAGATCCCGCGGCCGCCAAGGACGAAGCGGCGCTGACCGTCTGCGAGCGGCGCATCCGGTTTTACGAGCGGGCGGGCTTCCATATCGTAGACGTGGAGCGCTTCCGGCTGTTCGGCGTTCCGATGCGGGTGATGATCCAGGGCGACCGCCGCCCCGGGAGTGTGCGGGACATGATGCATGCGCTGTACATTCCGACCTGCACCGCGCCACACTGGATCAAAAACGTTGACATTGAGGATGCTAAATGAAAACGAACGTCATCCAGGCAGCATGTGCAGTCGCAACTCCGATGCGCTGACCAACGGCGCTCGATCGGACAGCAATGCGCTGTATCGATACGCGGCCTTGAAAACCTGATCGACCATCCACGGAGGGGAATTGGCGCGAACACCAAGCGCGGATGTCAGGCTGTGAATTGACAATCCTTGACAGCCCGCTTTACATCTACTGCCAACTATGATATGATAGCCACACACTGGATCCACGTAAAGGGGAGATGAGAGAATGAAACGCGTTTTTGCGCTGTTGCTTGCAATGCTGCTTGCAGCGCCGACGTTTGCCATGGCCGAGGTCGCTGTGGATGTGCAAGGCTTCTGGTACAGCGAAGAGTCGGATGATGGTATCGACCTGAAGAAAGGAAAGGTTACCATCTATAATGTGGATGGGGAATCCATCGCAGAGGGCGCCTATCAAGCGGCGTCCGACAAGTTCAGCTTCGATGCGGGAGGTAAGACGTACAACTGCACCGTGCATGGCAACGGCATGTTGGTGGATTCGGGCGACGGCATCAAGCACTATGGCCGCGACGGCATTGAAGAAAACTATTGGACCAGCACCATTGACGATAGCGCGATAGAACTGTATGGCGGCCGGGCCTGGCAGTACAACAATGATGGCGATCTGGTCGGAGAAGGCACCTATGAAATCGACGAAAATGTCGTCACGATGACCATCGGAGACAAGACCACGACCGGCGTCATTCAGGACGGCGAGATGACGGTGGATGGGCATGTGTACTCGATACTGTAACAGGGCAGAAGCTCATGAGGTAGGACAATCGATGCAGAAAGAGCTGCTCCTCCGGCCACATCAGGGACGAGGAGCAGCTCTTTCTGCATCGGCTGCTTAGACGGACTTGCGCTTCAGCCTCAGCATCGCGCTCATGAAATCGCCGACTGTCCCCTTTGATGGGTCGTCAAACCGCACCTCGATCCCGACATCACGCAGGTAGGCTGCGTCGTATTCGGTGGCGGTGTCCTCACAAGCATACGTGCCGTCCTCAATCCCCCACAGCCGAAGCCGCATGGGCAGGTTGCACGGGCGCTGCAGCACCTGGAACGCGAATGCCACCACATCATCGCCGCGCTGGAAAGACCAGGCGGTCACATTGTCTTGGAACGGACTCTGCAGCCGGGTGAACCGGCCCTCTCTTGTGATGGTGCGGATGGACTTTGCCTGGGCGACCTGCGCCGCAAATGCCGCGCGCTCGTCCGTGTCCAGCTTTGACAGATCCAGTTCGTACCCGAACGCGCCGCCCATGGCCACGTCGCCGCGCATCTTCAGTCCCGTATTCCGGCCAACCTGATGATTCGGCACGGCGCTGACGTGTGCGCCCATGGCGCTCGACGGATAGGCGATGCTGGTGCCGTACTGGATTTGCAGGCGCTCCACCGCATCGCTGTCGTCGCTGGTCCAGGTCTGCGGCATGTAATATAGCATGCCCGGATCGAACCGCCCGCCGCCACCGCTGCAGGACTCGAACAGCACGTTCGGGTTCCTTTTTGTGATCTCCTCCAGCGCGCGGTACAGCCCCAGCATGTACCGGTGTGGTTGCTCGCCCATGTGAGCGTACTCACAGAAGTTGCGGTTCATGTCCCACTTGACGTAGTCGATCTTGCCTTCTTTGAGCCGCCTGCACACGATCTCAATGATGTAGTCCTGCACATCGGAATTGGACATGTCCAGCACCCACTGCTGGCGCGCCTCGGTCGCATGCCGGCCCGGCGCGCGCAGCACCCAGTCGGGATGCGCTCGGAAAAGCTCGCTGTCCGGCGAGATCATCTCCGGCTCAAACCACACGCCGAACAAGAGGCCCAGTTTGTGTACCTCGTCCGACAAATGGCCAAGGCCTTGGGGCAGCTTTTTGGGGTGTTCGAACCAGTCTCCCAGCGAGCTGTTGTCGCTGTCGCGTTTGCCGAACCAGCCGTCGTCCAGCACGAACAGTTCGATGCCCAGTTCCGCAGCAGTCTTGGCAATGGAAAGCAGCTTGGGCTCGTCAAAGTCAAAATAGGTCGCCTCCCAGTTGTTCACCAGGATCGGGCGGTCTTTGTCCCGCCACAGCCCACGGCACAACCGTTGGGCATACAACCCGTGCAGCGCCTGAGACATGCCATTTAGGCCGCGGTCGCTGTACGACAGCACGGCTTCGGGGGTCTGGAACGATTCGCCCACGCCAAGTTGCCAGCGGAATCCGCCCTCGTCCAGGCCAACGACCAGCCGCGTTTGGTCATATCCGTCCCCATCCACCGCGATGCGGAAGTTGCCGCTGTAGACCAGGCTGCAGCCGATGGCCTCGCCGGAAAATTCCGTGGTGTCCTTTTTGAGCAGCGCGCAGAACGGGTTGTGCTGATGTCCGCTGGCGCCGCGCTTGGAGCGGATGGCGCGCTCACCATGCATGGCCGAAATCCGCTCTACGTGGCGCTCGCGCACCCACGCGCCGTGCAGGTGCAGCATTTCCCATGCGCCCGGCAAGCTCAGCGTGGCGCTGGCCGCTTCAGATAGAATCAAAGGTTCATTTCCGCCATTCTCGATCAGGGTTGAGACCGCGATAATGGGCCTGTCCGAAAAGAGCGTATAACTCAATGCGACGCAAAGCCCCGTGTATTCGTCGCGGCAATGCAGCGTGAGCGTCTGCGCCTCGTCGTCTCGCTCCACATACGTGGCGGGCAGACCTGCGAGCGTCCGCTTGCCGGTGCGGATGTCATGGGATGCGTATGTGAGCCGCGTACAGCCGCAGCCGGTGCTGTCGATGGCGGTGAGCTGCGTGGGCCGGAAGTCACCATGTCCACCGGTGGGGATGGCGAAGGGCAGCAGCGTGTTTGGCGTGTCAAACGAGGATGTGCGGTAGACGAGCGCGTCAAACGCCGGGTTCTTGAGCGGCGCGCCAAAATGGCGCATGACGGGCTGAACCGACCCATCCGCCAGTTCATGCAGCGTGATCACCAGACTCAGCTGGCCATTGGTCAGGTGAAACTGCCGCCTTTGGTCGTCATAGATGATGGCCATGGTTCGTCCTCCTCGCAGTCGATGATCAAGCGCTTTCCAGCGGAAACTTCTGGCCCAGGTCCGTCATGCCCACCAGATGAATGCACATCTTGCGCCAGCGCTCGTCGCCCAGGGCGCTGTCGGGCGCCATGTCCAGGGATTGGTCGAACCGCCTGCGGGTGTATTCCACCAGCAAGTCGTCAACATTGGTGGACAGGTCCAAGAAATGCCGCCAGTGCTCGTCAGGCAGGTGCAGCAGTGTGATCTGAGCCTTGCCCAGCCGCCGGTATACGTCCAGAACCTTATAATATCCGCCCGCGTCAATGGACCCCATGGCCCATTCCCAGCCGGGTTCGCCTGACTGCGCGACGTTGATTCGGTTCGATAGAATGGCGTAGCGGTCCATGCCCGCCAGTCCGCCGCCAATAAAGCTGCCGCGGACCTCACGCTCGTCGCGGAGCACCGCGCCCAGTTCGTACTTTTCGCCCACCCTGCGCATGCTCGTGTCCCGGTTTAGCAGTTTCAGCCCGGGATACGTCATGTTCATGATCTCTTCCAGCTTGTGTTCGTCTGTCACGCGCATAGTCCTTCTTTCGTGCATCCGCCTTCTCCCTATTATAATACACATTGGCGCGCTTGTGAAGCCTTTCATCCGCAACCCGGTCCGGCTGCGCTCTATGCCTTTTCTCTTGCGCGCCCCAGGTAGGCTTCGCGCACCCGTTCATTGCTAAGCAACGAATGGCCTTCGCCCTCCAAACTGACTTCGCCAGTCTCCAGCACATACCCATAATGCGCGGTCCGAAGGGCCGCGTTGGCGTTCTGCTCGATCAGCAGGATCGTCATGCCCTCCTCGTTCAGCTTGCGGATGATGCCGAAAATGTCGCGCACCACCATCGGCGCCAGGCCCAGGCTGGGCTCGTCCATCATCATCAGCCTTGGATGCGCCATCATCGCGCGTCCCACGGCCAGCATCTGTTGCTCGCCGCCGGACAGCGTCCCCGCCAACTGCCAATGCCGCTCTTTCAGGCGAGGGAACAGCTGATAAA
Organism: Eubacteriales bacterium; assembly: GCA_031555975.1. Classification (GTDB taxonomy): domain Bacteria; phylum Bacillota; class Clostridia; order Christensenellales; family Aristaeellaceae; genus JAJDGF01. The sequence continues at coordinate 5,201 of JAVBTW010000106.1, read as the reverse complement.
CATGATCAATATCGGCGTTTATTTGGCCCTTTTCGGTCTGCAGATACGCGCCAATCACCAGGTTTTCACGCACGGTCATGTCAGGAAACACATGTCGCCCTTCGGGCACCATGGTGATTCCCTGCTTTACGATGTCCTGGGGGTTCATCCCTGTGATCGACTGGCCGTTCAGCAGCACCTGTCCTGCTGCGGGCTTCACGAGTCCGGATATGGTGCGCAGCGTTGTACTCTTGCCCGCGCCGTTGGCGCCGACCAGGGTCACGATTTCGCCCTCGGGCACCTTGAGGGATACGCCCTTCAGCGCCTTAATGCCGCCGTAGTTGACGGCCAAGCCCCGGACCTCGAGGAGGGTTTTCTGCTCAGTAGTCATCTTCGTCCACCCCCAAGTAAGCCGCAATCACGGCGGGATCGCGCTGCACATCATCAGGTGTGCCCTGAGCGATCGTCTTGCCGTAGTCGAGCACGTATATCCGGTCCGAAATGTCCATGACGATCTGCATGTGATGCTCAATCAGCAACACCGTCTGGCCAAAGTCCCGCTTCAAGCTCAGCACGAACTCGGTCAGGTCCTCGGTCTCTTTGGGGTTCATGCCCGCTGCGGGTTCGTCCAGCAGCAGCAGCGCAGGCTCCGTCGCCAGCGCCCGGGCGATCTCCAGTCGGCGCTGTTTTCCGTATGGCAGCGACGTGGCGATCTCTGAGGCTTCGTCCTGCAGACCCACCAGCGCCAACAGGTCCATGGACCGCTTGCGCATGTCGCGCTCTTCCTGATAATACCGCGGCCAGCCCAGCGCGGCCTCAAACAGCCCGCTTCTCACCCGCAGGTGGTTGGCGATCAATACGTTGTCCAGCACCGTTTGGCCCTGGAAAAGCCGGATGTTTTGGAACGTTCGGGCGATGCCCAATCTGGCGATCTGGTCCGGACGGCTGCCGGTGATGTCTGTCATGGGCTCGCCGCCGTCGTGCTCGAACAGGATCTTGCCCTCGGTGGGCTTGTAGACGCCGGTGATCATGTTAAACGCGGTGGTCTTGCCCGCGCCGTTCGGACCAATGATGGCCACGATCTCGCCCTGGCGCACTTCGATGTTCAGGTCGTCCACGGCAGTGACGCCGCCAAACCGCATCGTGGCGCGCTCGGTTTTGAGGATGCTCATCCGCGCGCACCTCCCTTGCGGGTGAATGGACGCCTTATCAGCTCGAGCATGCCTTGCCAGGAAAACTCCCTGTTGCCGAACATGCCCTGGCGATAGAACAGGATCACAAACATCAGCAGCGCGGAGAAAACTACCATGCGCAAGCCCGCGATTTCAGGCACATGGATGGGCCCGATGTGAAATCCGCTGTCCAAAAAGCGCAGCCATTCCTTGGCGATGGTGATGATGAACGCCGAGACGATGGTGCCTGAAACGCTGCCCATGCCGCCCAGCACGACGATCAGCAGGATATCGTAGGCGAGGATAAATTTGAACAGATTTGGGTTGATGGAACCGACCACCGACGCCATCAGGCCGCCGCCCATCCCGGCGATGAACCCGGACAGCACGAAAGACCACATCTTGTGCCGGAACAGCGAGACGCCCATGGATTCCGCCGCGATCTCATTGTCGCGTATGGCCTTGAAAGCGCGGCCATAGCTGGTGCGCATCAGCCTCAGGATAAACGCGATCACCAGCGCCATGCAGCCGAAATTCCACCAAAGGTTCGCCGTCGGCGGGATGTTGGTCAGCCCAACGGAACCGTTGGTCACGGTTTGCGCGTTGACGAAGATCACCCGGATGATCTCGGAAAAGCCCAGCGTGGCGATGGCCAGATAGTCGCCCTTGAGCCGCAGCACGGGGAATCCGATCAGGAAGGCAGCCAACGCGGCCACCAGCCCGCCCGTGAACAGCGCGACCGGGAACGGCCACTGGATATGGGCAAGCCATGGCACCAGCGGCTGTAGATAAAAGATCATGGTCTTGGAGGCCGTCGGCATGAACAACAGCGAAGTGGCATAGGCGCCGATCGCCATGAACCCGGCCTGGCCCAGAGAAAACAGGCCCGTGAACCCGTTCACCAGGTTCATAGACAGCCCGAGAATGGCATAGATGGCGCACATGTTCAACACACGAATCTCGTATGTCCCGACGACGCCGCCGTTTTTGATGAAGTACAGCCCCATGAAAATGGCGATCAGCGCCACGCAGGTCAGCAGAAGGTCGCGCCGCCGCTTGGGAGCCATAGAGGTGATGATGCCTTTACTTCGCATTTGCTCGACCTCCTAAACCTTGTCGGCGATCTTCTCGCCGATCAAGCCCGTGGGTTTTAACAGCAGTATGATGATCAACGCCACGAACGCAAACGCGTCCTTGTATCCCGACAGCTGTGGCGCGAAGAACGGAATCAGGATTTCCATGAACCCGAGAATCAGCCCACCCAGCACCGCGCCTTTGATGTTGCCGATGCCGCCAATGACCGCCGCGATGAAGCACTTCAGTCCAGGCATCGCGCCCACATAGGGCTCAATTTTCGGATACTTCAAACCCCACATCACCGCGCCAACGGCCGCCAAGGCCGAGCCGATGCAGAACGTGGTTGCGATGGTCTTGTTGATGTTCACACCCATCAGCATCGCAGTTTCCAAGTCTTTGGACACCGCGCGCATGGCCATGCCCGCCTTCGTCTTGTTGACCAGGAACAAAAGACCCAGAACCAGCGCCACCATGACCACCGGCACGATTACCGAGAGGTTTTGCAAGTAGATGTCGCCAATGATCAGGCTGTCCTGAAACAAGGCCACGGAAGGGAACTGCTTCGCGATGCCTGTGAACAGCACGGTTGCCAGATTTTCCAGCAGATAGCTCACGCCGATCGACGAGATGAGCAATGAGATGCGAGGCGCGTCCCTCAGCGGCTTGTACGCGGCCTTCTCAATCACCATGCCGAGCAGTGCGGTCGTCGCGATGACCATCAAGAACGCGATGTACCACGGCACGTGGAACACCGTGATGCCGAAAAACGCAAAGTACATCGCCATCATAAAGATATCGCCGTGCGCGAAGTTGATCAACCGCAATATGCCGTACACCATCGTGTATCCGCTGGCCACGAGCGCATAAAGGCTCCCTAAGGTCAACCCGTTCGCCAGCTGTTGTACCAGCAGAACCATGCTCATTTCTTTCATCACCTGCTTATTTCATGTATCGGCGGGGCATCCGCAGCACACGTGTGGACGCACCCAGAGCGAAGCGAAGGACCACCCTGCCGTGAGGCTGCGTCCCGCACGGCAGGGTGGTCCTTCGCTTCGCTCTGGAGGACACCCTGTTGGCGGATCGCAGACGCCCCGAGGCGCTGCGGTGTGTGACGGGATTACTCCATGACCACCGTATCCAGATACGCAAACTTCCCGTCCTTCACGGTCTTGATGATGGCCTGGTTCTTCACGGCGTCGCCGTTCTCATCAAAGCTGCATTTGCCGGTCACGCCGGTGAATTCCAGCTCCGTCAGCGCCTTTTGCACGGCCTCGCCGTCGGTGGTGCCGGCCTTTTCGATGGCCTTTACAGCCGCCATGTACGCGTCAAAGCCCAGCGCCGTGACCGCGCCCTTGGGCTTGCCGCCGAATCGGGCTTCATAGGCCTTCAGGAACGCTTCGCTCTCAGCGGTCGGCGCGGCATCGGCATCAAAGAAGGTGGTGAACCGGCAGTTCTCCGTGGCCGCGCCGCCGATCTCGATCAGCGGTTCTGTCTCCCAAGTGTCGCCGCCCAGGAAGGGGATGTCTTTGTATCCGAGCTGGCGCGCCTGCTGCATGATCAAGCCAGGTTCGGTGTAGTCAGCGGGCACGAAGATGACATCCGGTTCCGCGGCCATGACGGTCGCCAGCTGCGCGGAAAATTCCTGGTCGCCGGTGTTGAAATACGCCTCGGCGCAGATGTTCTCCTGGCCGAACGCGGCGATAAAGTAGTTGCGCAGTCCGATGGCGTACACATTCGAGATGTCGCAGATGATCGCGGCTTTCGTCGCGCCAAGGGTGTTTTTGGCGTAGTTGGCCAGGATGGTGCCTTGGAAATCATCTAGGAAACATACGCGGAAGTAGTAGTCGCGCCCCAGCGTCACGTTGGGGTTGGTGCAACTGGTGCCGATGGCGGGCACCTTCGCGGCCTCAAACGAGGGGCCGCCCGCGATGGCCAGGGAGCTTCCCCAACTGCCCAGCACGACCGCGACCTTTTCCGATTCGACCAGGCGTGCGGCCGCGGTGGCCGCCTCGACGTCGTCCGATTTGTTGTCCACAGCCACAAGCTCGATCGGCCGACCCAGCACCTCCGGCGCCAGATCATGGGCGACCTGTATGCCCTCGTATTCCATCTGTCCGCCCGCCGCCTTGCTGCCGGTCAGCGGCTCGAACACGCCGATTTTGATCGGTGTGTTGTCGTCCGCCAGGGCGAACGCGGGGATCATCAGCACGAGCGCCAGCATCAAACAAAGGGTTTTCTTCATGCGCAATCAGGCCTCCTACTCAATTTGCATACGTTGACATTAATTATACTTATTTCGCATGTAACATGCAAGACTGTGCACCGGGATTATGCAAATTTTCTCCCGATAGAGAGCATATGCGGATGATAATGATGGATATGCGCGAAAAAAATGCACAATGCCGCACGATTGGTGCAGGATCAGCGGTCGAATCCAAGTCGGCTACTGCGCCGCCGCCAAACGCGTCATGCACAGCCGCGCGGGAGGCGACGCTGAGTCCAAAGGCAACGCGGGAGCACTGCTGCATTCCGTCCTCAGTGAACATATAACTTGCAATTCCGACGAAAAAGATATATTATGAACTTGTCATCGGATTGTGAAGGTGGTGTGCTGATTGGATCGGGGTTTTGTGGTGGCGGGAAACATGATCATGGATGTCATCAAGCTCATCTCGGCGTTTCCAAAGCGGCATGAACTGGTGAACATCTTGGAAAAGCAATACTCGCTTGGCGGGCTTGTCTCGAATGTGATCCGCGATCTGGCGCGATTGGACCCGAAGCTTCCTTTAAAAGCGCTGAGCTTGATCGGCGAGGATCAGGAGGGCGACATGATCCTGCGCGAGCTGTCGCAATATGGGAACATCGATCTGAGCCTGGTCGGGCGCCGGGGCGATTCAGCGACCACGGACGTGTTGGCCGAGCAAGAGACCAAGGCGCGCACGTTCCTGACCTATATGGGCGCGAACGGCGTCC
>JAVBTW010000186.1:0-4974 GCA_031555975.1 Eubacteriales bacterium | reverse complement strand
GGAAGATCCTTCGACTGCGCGCTCTGCGCTCCGCTCAGGATGACCGCGCATGGCGGCGCTCTGCGCTCCTGCCAGGATGACCGCGCTTGGCGGCGCTCTGCGCTCCTCCATGGTCATCCTGAGCGCAGCGAAGGACCTTCCCTGGCCGCCACCTTATCAGCAAGGGAAGATCCTTCGACTGCGCGCTCTGCGCTCCGCTCAGGATGACCGTGCATGGCAGCGCTCTGCGCTCCTGCCAGGATGACCGTGCATGGCAGCGCTCCGTGCTCCGCTCAGGATGACCGTGCATGGCGGCGCTCCCCGCCCCCCCATGGTCATCCTGAGCGCAGCGAAGGACCTTCCCTGGCGCCACCTTGTCAGCAAGGGAAGATCCTTCGACTGCGCGCTCTGCGCTCCGCTCAGGATGACCGTGCATGGCGGCGCTCTGCGCTCCGCTCAGGATGACCGCGCATGGAGGCGCGCCTCGTCCGACACGTAGAACAGCGCCATCGTGCCCGGTCCGATGTGGCTTCCGACGATGGGACTGATCTGGTTGACGATCATCACTTCGACGTCAAAGCGGGATCGGATCTGCTCACACACGGCCTGGGCGTCCTCGGCGGCGTCCACATGCGACAGGAAAACCGGGCTGGTGATGGGCTTTTGCGCCTCGGCCTCCATGCGGTCGATCAGGTATTTGAGCGCCCGCTTGCGGCCCTGTACTTTGTCCACCGCGCTCAGGCCGCCGGCCTCGTCCACGTAGATGATGGGCTTGATGGACAGCAGCGTACCCAGCATCGCCATCGGGCCTGAGATGCGACCGCCGCGCCGGATGTAGGCCAGGTCGTCCACGGTGACCCAGTGATGAATGCGCTGCTTGTTCGCCTCCGCGAAGGCTGCCAGCGCGTCCAGGTCCATGCCGGATTCCCGCGCGATGACGCACAGGTGCACCAGCAGGCCCTGCCCCAGCGACGCGCACCGGCTGTCGATCACGATCACGCGGCGGTCCGGGTATTTTTCGCCGAGTTCGCGCGCCGCGACGCCCGCGCTGTCGCAGGTGCCGGACAGGGCGCTGGAAAGCGCGATGTAGAGCACATCGCCGCCCGCCCGCAAAATGGGCTCAAACGCCTCGATAAACACGGGGGATGTGATCTGCGTGGTCGTGGCGGGCACGCCCTGGCGCAACTTTTGGTAGAACATCTTGCGATCCAGCGCGCCGGGCGCGGTGGGGTCCGAAGTGATTGAATAATCCCTGCCCTCGAACGTGACCGTCATCGGCAACACGAGCAGCTCATGCGCGTCAGCATAGTGTTGCGGCAAGTCACAACAAACGTCCGTCACCAGCCGATAGGACATGTGTCGATCCCTCCATATTCTGGCTAGAGTGTCATGCATAAGTATACCACAGTTTGCGGCCAGAGGCAAGGTTGCGCTTGACAAACCGGGCGGCTTGAGGATACTATCGCTGTAGCATTATTTCAGAAACGCAGGTGACTGACCGCCATGGCCGAACAGCAACCCCTCTCCATTCCGCGCCTGATCGACTGGATTCACGGCGCGCGGACGTTCAGCGAAAAAAAAGGCCTGTCGAACATGCGCCGCATGCTGGACCTGCTGGGCCGCCCGGACCGCGCCTTTGCCAGCGTGCATGTCGCGGGGACCAACGGCAAGGGCAGCGTTTGCGCCATGATTGAGCGCGCGCTGCGCGAATGCGGCCACAGGACGGGCCTGTACACATCGCCCTACCTGCGCCGCTATCAGGAGCGCATCCGCATCTGCGGCCGGGAACTGCCCGACGATCTGTTTGCCGAGCAGGGCAACCGGCTGCACAGGACCTGGATGGCGCTGAACGAAGAGGGCGTGTTCCCCACGGCGTTCGAATTGGGCACGGCGCTGGCGTTTCTGTGCTTTCAGGCCGCTGGCGTGGACGTGGCGGTGATCGAAGTGGGCCTGGGCGGCAGGCTGGACCCCACGAACGTGATCGATCCGTGCGTGTGCGCCATCGCCAGCATCGGGCTGGACCATGAGGAGGTGCTCGGGTCCACGCTGCCCGAGATCGCGCGGGAAAAGGCGGGCATCCTCAAGCCCGGCGTGCCGGTGGCGCTGTATCCCCAGGAGCCTGAAGTGCGGGACGTGATCCTGTCCGTGGCCGGGGATGTGGGCGCGCCGGCGCTGGACTTGGGCGCGCTGCCGCTCACGGTGCTGCACAGGGACGCGAGGGGCGCGTCGTTTGAAGCGGACATGCCCGGGTTTGGCCGGGTCTGCTGCCAGGTCCATCTGGCGGGCGAACATCAGGTGCGCAACGCGCAATTGGCGCTCGCCGCGCTGGCGCTGCTCAGGACGCGCGGCTTCGATCTGGACCCGGACCTTGCGCTGCGCGGCATCGCGCTGGCACAGTGGCCGGGCAGGCTGAGCTGGCAGGGCGAAAACCTGCTGCTGGATGGCGCGCACAACGAGCAGGGCGCGCGGGTGCTGGCGGCGTATGTGCGCACGTATCTGGCCGGGCACAGGATCGTGCTGCTGACCGCGATGATGCGCGACAAGCGCCCCGCCGACTGCGCGAAGGTGCTTGCCGGGATCGCGGATCAGGTGGTCACTACGCAGGTCGCCTGGCCCCGCGCGCTGCCTGCAGGGGAACTGGCCGCGCTGTACCAGGCGCAGGGAAAATCGGCCCTGGCGGTCGATGACGAGCGCGCGGCACTGGCGCAGGCCCAGGCGCAGACCGGCCCGGACGACGTGCTGCTGGTGTGCGGAAGCCTGTATCTGGTGGGCGATGTGCTGAATTTGCTGGGGTGACGAAGCCTGAATGCCGCATGCCGGGCGGGAGACCCCACCCCCCCTTTCGACAGGTCTTGTGCTGTCAGCATAGGATTTTGGGTCCAAAGTCGTGTATAATGAAACTGCGGCAATCGGCAATGTGAGATCGAAAGGCGGTGGAACGCATGGCATCGGATTCGCAGCGATCTGGATCGGATGCGACGAATCAGGCCCTCAGCACAGGCGATTTCTTGCTTTCGCTCCGGCAGACGGACGACATTTCGCAGTTCACAAAGGATCACATGAGTTTGTTCGTGGATCTGTCGCTCAAGGAGTATCTGGAGAGCCTGATGGCGCAGTACGGCTTGAAAAAGTCGCAAGTCATCAAGGCGTCGGGGCTCAGCGAGGCGTACACGTATCAGATCTTCTCGGGGCTGAAGAACCCGTCCCGGGACAAGCTGTTGGCGCTGGCCATGGGCATGGGGCTCACGTTTGACGAGTGCCAGAAGCTGTTGAAGCTGGCGGGCGTGAACGAGCTGTACGCCAAGAACCGGCGCGACGCGATCATCATTTTCGGGCTGCTCAAGCGGCTTCCCCTGGACGAGCTGAACGACATTCTGTTCGACATGGAGGAGTTCACGCTGTGATCCGGCTGCTCAGCGCGGCGGGGATGGGCACGCTGTGCGGGCTGCGGGCTTCTGACGCCCTGCGCGCACGCCTATTTCAAGTCTGCCTTTCTCGAACCCAGAAGCACGATCAGGATGGTGATGATGTGGAGGATCCCAAATCCGAGAAACGCCGGGATGATTTCGCTGTGCGACTCCGCCATGACCTGGATGCCAAACTCCTCGATGATGCCAAAAACCAGGAAAAGGAGCGCGATCACCGAACCGGCGATCAGGCTGATGTACCCGCCCCGTCGAAACCCTCTGAGCAGCAGGATCAGCCCCACGCCGCAAACCACCGACAGAACGGAGGCAACGATGCCCACCCACAGCTCGCTCTGTTCGAACGGCCGATAAAAGACGACTCCGCCCAGGAGCAAATCCATCAGGATCATCAGTCGAAAGATGATCACCATCGTGGCAGACATGTGGGCCTTCTCTCGGGCAAAAAAATCATCGCAATTCTCCTCTCAGCCTTGTCGCTTGATCACCCTATGCCATGACCATGATACCAGAGCCGCGGCGAAAAGTCCTATGCTGGCAGCAGAGTCGCGCAGGCGCAACCCCTCACTCCGCCACCGGCTTCGGCTGCCCCGCAGTCAAGACCATGAACGGATAGTCCTCGCGCGTCTGGCGCACGATCAGGTCCAGGTCATACGCGATCTTCGTCCGGTCCACGCTGCCCGGATCGTTCACCAGGATCTTGCCGTCCGCGTCCACGCCACGCAGCAAAATATAGTGCGCGCCGCCCGTGAACGTGCCCGGCCCCATGTGCGCAATCACCGGATGCCCCGCCAGAAGCTCGCTCCGCACCCGGTCCGCGTCCCGCTCAATCCATTCGCCCGTCACGCCCCAGCGCGCCGCCAGTTCGCTGATCTGCGTGTACCAAAGCCCCTTCCCGCTGTACAGTCCGCGCTCACACGCCCAGCGAAACAGCACCTCTGGGCTTTGTTCGTCGTTGCCCGTCAAATACGACACCGCCATCGAAACGCAGGTCGCGCTGCAGCCCGACTTGTGAACGCTCTTGGCGGCGCCATTATAATAACAAATCACGGTCTTGTACTCGTACTGAAACAGCTGCGGGATCGGCATCCCCGCGTCCTGCGGCACCTTGCCCCGCCTGTCGATTTGCCGCGCGATCGGGTTTTCCGTCAGCGAGATCCGGTGCATCCGCGCCTGCGCCTCGTCCGCGTCAAACCCGCCGGTCTCCGTCAGCGCGATGAATCCCCAGTCCTGCCGGAGCGACGCCTCCAGCCCGGGCCGGAAGGCCTCCGCCATGAAATAGCCCTCGCGGTAGTGCGCCGCCGAGGCCGTCACCCCCTGCGCCAAAACCACAAAAACCAGCAGAACAGCCCAACATTTACGCACCCCACAACCCCTCCAATGCGCCATGTCTTGTGTTTCGCTATGGTTTATTATACCAGCGGTGGTATGCACTGTCAAGAGCTACAGGCCCGCAAACGCCAAATCCGTAATTGTTAACCGCGCGGTCTCCCCGCCCGCACGCGTGTTCGCCCCCGCGGCGGCCCCAGCGCGGGGCGGGGCGGCCGCGGGGCGCGCGAGGGCGGGGGGG
>JAVBTW010000180.1:0-19196 GCA_031555975.1 Eubacteriales bacterium | reverse complement strand
GAAATCCTCTCCGGCCTCGGCGTACTCCGCGCCGTTCAAACCGTGATAGTACTCCGCATGATCGCCCTGCCACAGTTCGTGCCACAGGTTGTTGCCTTTCACGGCGGCTTCGGGGAACTCAAAGCCTTCGCGCACGACCAGATAGCGCTTGCAGCTGTTCCATGCGCTGGGCTTCAGCTTGCCGTCCGGCTGCGCCAGGATCGGATAGGGCATCCATTCGGCCTTTTCGTTGTTCTGCTTGGCGATGTTCAGCGGATACAGCGGCGCCCAGAACGGGGCGATCATGATGCCGATCTTGCCAGCGCCGATGTCCTCCGCCACTTTGCTGTCCTCTTTGACCGCAAACTCGGGGTCAAAGATGCCCTTCTTGTACCAGTCGGCCATCTTGGCCAAGTAGTCTTTCGCCTGAGGCTGCACGTCCGAGAACATCAAACCCCCGTCGGCGTCCGGAATCCAGGTGTCAAAGTAGGCGGCAAAAGGCTGGGACATGCCGCGGAACACGAAGTTGCTGGTGTTCTCCATCTTGGCCAGCGCGATGCCGTAGGTGGCCTTGTTGCCAGCGGCGTCCACGGGGCCTTCCATGAACTTCAGCGCCAGCGCCTCCAGCTCGTCCACCGTGGTCGGCGCTTTCAGGCCCAGAAAATCCAGCCAGTCCTGGCGGATGTAGATCAACGAAGTGCCGTCCGCGAAGTCGTTCGGCTCCGGCAGTCCATACATCTTGCCGTCCACCGTCGCCTGATCGAAAAACATGTTGTCGTTCAGGCTCAGCGCGGCCTTGACCTTTTCTGAGGCGTACTTCTCATACACCTCGCCCAGCGGCTGGATCTGGCCCGCCACGGCGGCGCGGTACAGCTGCTGCGGCGTCACTTCGAAGATATCCGGCAGGTCGTTTGACGCCAGGGCCAGGTCGATCTGCTCTCTGTAATGGCCGTTGTCGGTGATCCACTTCACATCGTAGTCGATGTTCAGCTTCTCTTTGTAAAAATCAGTCAGCACGTTCTTCTGGTAGCTCTCGCCCTCAGGGAACCAGATCGTCAAGGACGCTTCGCGCATCACGGCCACCTTCACGGGGTCCGCGAACGGTTCCAGCGCCAGCGGATTCTCCGCGAGCGCCGTGCCCAGCGGAATCAGGATCAGCGCCAGCGCCAGCAACAGGGACAGTTTCCTCATGGCTTCGACACCTCCACACACATTACTGTAAATCCATTATAGCACCAAATTTGCACAATGAGAAATGGCACATTTTACGGAATTGTAGCATTCTCTTTGACTCCTTACCCATTTTTCTGCTGCGCCATTGCAATTCAAGCGGCCTTGTGTTATCGTTAATGCAAGGTGGTGGGCACGTTGTGAAACTGCTGATCGTGGATGATGAGGCCCAGATACGCGAGAGCATGACCCGCTACATCGCCGGGCTCAAGATGGGGTTTACCGATATTCGCACGGCGCAGAGCGGCGACGAAGCGCTGCGCGTTTGCGAGGTGTTCACGCCCGATCTGCTGATCATGGACATCCTGATGCCCGGGTTGGACGGCATTCAAACCATCGGACAAATATTGGCCCGTCAAAGCGCCGTACAGGTGATCATCATCAGCGGATGCGATGATTTCCAGTATGTAAAGAACGCCCTGCGCTATCCTGTGCAGGACTATGTGCTCAAGCCCATCCACTTGCCGGAGCTGAACGCCGCGCTCAACCGCGCCTTGGCGCGATTGGCGGACGAGCGCGCGCGGGAGCAGGCGGTTCAGCGGATGGGCTGGTTTCAGGAAGCGCTGCCTGATATGCAGGAGCGGTTCCTGACCGCGCAACTCCATGGGCGCTATTCGGACATGCGCTACGTACAGAACACCGCCGAGGTGCTTGAGCTCACAGAACTGCTGCACCGGCCCATGACCGTCGCGGTGGTCACGCTGGCCCCGGAGGAGCCGGGAGAGCGTACCCGGGACGCGGCCCTGGATTTTTCCGTTCTCCGCAAGGCGCTGCGTGGCGATCTCATGCCCGGAGACCGGTTGGTATGGGCCGACGACATGTTGGTGGCGATGCTGTTCCAGGGTGCTCAGGTGTCGGACCTGTGTGCGCGCATGCACGAGGCTCTGATCGACTTGGAGCGGCGTGAGTCCGTCCGCGCCATCGCCGGCGTGGGTACGCCCGCCGTTTCCGCGTCAACCCTGTCCGATTCATTCCGCAGGGCCTGCAGCGCCGTCCAGGCGGCGACCGCTGCCGGCGTCCGGGTGATGAACGCGGGCGACATGCTTCTGGACGCCGAGGCCGCGTTGCCCAGGGCCAGCATCAAGAGCGACGCATTGTGGGCGCTGAAGGGCGAAATTTTCAAGGGCGACGCCAAGGGCCTGCGCGAGTTTGCGGTTCAGGCGGTGTCCGCGCTGGCTCCGGACGGCGCGGACGACGCACAACTGTGGCATGCGAAACTAGAACTGACGCGGGTCTACGTAAAGCTGCTGCAAAACATGGGCGCGAAGCCCGCGGGCAATCCCATGACGAGCCTGGCACAACTGGCCACGCTGGGCAGTGCCGGGCAACTGGTGGACTGGCTGGATGCGCGGCTCGCCCAATTGGCTTCGGACACGATGCGCCAGCGCCAAACCCGCGCGGAATCCATCGCCCGCTGGATGACCGCACAGATTCACGCTCGATACGCTGAGCAGCTGTCATTGCAGGTGTTCGCGAACGAGACGAATTTGAGCGTCAACTATCTGTCTCAGGTGTTTTCCGAGCACGCACGCGCACCGTTCCTTCAATACTTGACAGACTGCCGCATGGCCCGCGCGCTGGAACTCCTCGCAGATCCGCGCATCCCCATCTCTCAGATCGGGGCGATGACGGGCTATGACAACCCCAACTACTTCGCGCGGCTGTTTCGAAAGCGCCATTGCATGAGTCCGAGCGAGTACAGGGAGCGGATGAGCTATGAAACGTAGCGCCAATTGGCTTCGCGCGGTACCGTCGCTGAGCGGCAAGCTCTATACGCCCTACTTGGCCGTGGTGATGGTGCTGACGGTTACCGTGTGCGTCGTGCTGTCCGTACAGACCCACGACACCGTGAACCAGAACATGACCACCGCCATGAACGCCAACCTGAGCCAGATCCAGCTCCAGATCGAGCAGCAAATGGACGAGATGGCTCAGTTGGCCGAGATCGTGTGGATCAACCCCTATTTTCAGGCCATGGTGCCCCAGGTCAACCCAGACAAGATCCAGAACAGCAAGGACATCCTGACCTACTATCGATTGCTGGATGCATTCGAGGACATGCGCAAGGTGAACGAGCCGTTCACTCTGCGGATTTACATGAACGACAACGTGATCTACGCGTCCGAGCGCAAGCTGTTCTTCCCCATCCGCGAGATCGAGCAGCAGAGCTGGTTTACCGACGTGCAGTCCACGAGCGGCCGGTTCCGCTGGTGCCTGCTTAGGGATCAGGGCCAAAAGCCCACACTCTCCAGTGCCCGTTCATCTCACTGGGCGGACGCCATGGGCATGCGCGCGGTCATCTACGTCGGCTTCCGCGCGGAACGCCTCGACTCACTGTTGGCAAATCCGTTCGTGGAAAGCGGAGGGCACACGCTGCTGGTTACGGAGGGCGGCGAAATCCTGTCCAGCGGACCCGGCGAGCCGATTTGGAACGGGACCGTGCCCAGACCGTTTTTGTACGATGTGCTGTCCGGATCGGATTCGGCATCCCTTTCCGGCGAGCCATATCTGGTGGCTCATCGGGAGCTGTCGAGGCCGGGCCTGTCGCTGCTGTCGGTGGTCCCGCCGGTCTCGGCCATGGATGCCATGCTCCAAAGTTTTCCCGCCACGGCCACGGTGCTGAGCTTGTTTCTGATGTTGCTGATCGGTATAGCGGTGCTGTTCGCGAGCCGATACCGGCGCCGGATCAACAACCTGATCCATCACATCGAGACCATTGGCGATGGCGGATTCGAAAAGCGGATTGATGTGGTGGGCGGCGGCGAGATCGCCGTGCTCGAGCGCAAATTCAACGAGATGAGCCTGCGCCTGTCCAACATGATGGACGAAATCCGCGAAAGCGACCGTCGCAAGCGCGAAGCTGAGCTGAACGCACTGCAGTCGCAAATGAACCCCCACTTCCTGCACAACACGCTTGACGCCATCAATTGGATGGCGATTGACGCCAAACAGTATGAGATTGCCGAGACCGTCGCCACGCTGGGCAGCTTCTTTCGCATGGTGCTCAGCGGCGGCAAACACATCATCACGGTGGAAGAGGAACTGCGCCTGACACAGCAGTATGTGCGCATCCAGCAACTGAGGAACGGCGACAAGCTGGATGTGGCGTTCCGCATCGCGCCGGAGTGCCTGCCCTATCTGTGTGTGAAGCTGCTGATCCAGCCGCTGATCGAGAACGCCATCAAGCACAGCGGCACCGCAGAGGACGTGATGCGCATCCATGTGGAGATGGCGCTGGACTGTGGCTATCTGCAATTGTCGGTGCAGGACAACGGCATCGGCATCGCGGCCGCGGCGGAATTGCCCGAGAAGCCCGGCAATTATCGAAGCGGTTACGGCCTCAAGAGCGTGGAGCAGCGCTTGATGCTGCACTTTGGCGAGGACATCATGCTGAGCCTTGGCGAGGGCGAGGGCGGGCGCGGAACCTGCGTCACGCTGCGCTGGCGCGCCGTGAAGCCCCAGTAAAAACCAGAATCAAAAGGAGGACCCTACAATGAGCAACCTGAATGTGGTCTTTTCCGAATCCAAGGGCATGATCAACCGCAACATCTACGGCCATTTTGCCGAGCATATCGGCGGTGTGTTTTATGATGGCCTGTGGGTGGGCGAAGGAAGTCCGGTGCCGAACTACGGCGGGTTCAGAAAGGCGCTGGTGGACAGCTTCAGGAAGATCCATCCCCCCGTGCTTCGCTGGCCGGGCGGGTGTTTTGCCGAGACCTACGACTGGCGCGACGGCATCGGTCCGCGCGAAAACCGCCCCACGCGGGTGAACTGGTGGTACAGCCACGACAAGCGCACCGAACCCAATCAGGTCGGTACGCACGAGTTCATGACGCTGTGCAAGCTGCTTGAAACCGAACCCTACGTGGCCGCGAACATGACCTCAACCACGCCGTTGCACATCCGCAACTGGATCGAATACTGCAACTTCCCCAGCGGCACGAGCCTCACGGACGAGCGCAAGGCCAACGGCAGCGCCGCGCCGTTCGGCATCACGTACTGGGGCATCGGCAATGAAAACTGGGGCGGCGGCGGCCAGATGACGCCCGAACAGTGCGCCCGCGAATACATCCGCTATACCACCGTGTGCAACAGTGTGGACAAGGGCAACCTGAAGTTCATCTTGTGCGGCCCGAACGGCCACGATGTGGACTGGACGAGCCGGCTGATGCGCGAATGGGCGGACCTGAAGTGGCGCGAGGCCCCGACATATGGCATGTCCGTGCACTACTACTGCGGCAACGCGGGCGATCCGGTGGCGTTTTCGAAGGATGAATGGTATCAGCAACTGTTCCAGGCCGACTTCATGAAAAAGGTGCTGGACGACCACCGCGCCGCCATGATGCCCTATGATCCGGACAGGAAGATCGGCATGATCGTGGACGAGTGGGGTTGCTGGCACAAGGACGGCTCCGGCCCCAGCAGGGGTTATAACCTATTTGAGCAGCAGTCCAGCATGCGCGACGCCGTGGTCGCGGCCCACACGCTGAACATCTTCAATGACCGCTGCGACAGCGTGGTCATGGCAAATGTGGCCCAATTGGTCAACAACCTGCACTCGCTGTATCTGGCTGCGGGCGACCAGTTCATCGAGACACCCAATTACCATGTGTTCGACCTGTACCAAGGCCACAAGGATGCGCGGCAACTGCGCGTCGTGAACGGCTGCGGCACGATCGAACGCGAAGGCTTTGCCGCCATGGAGCGCGTGTCCGCGTCGGCATCCGAGGCTGCGGACGGCAGTGTTCTGGTCACCCTCGCGAACATGGAGTATGACCGGGACATCGAGCTCACCCTGCGCGGGGTGGACGGCGCGTTGACCGGCAGCGCAGAGGTGCGGGTACTGAAAGGCGACGTGCCCCAGGCCCACAACACATTTGACCGGCCCGAGCGCGTGACGCCCATCAGCGAGACCCGTCCATTTGCTGACGGCGATGCCATCACGCTGCCTGCCGCGTCCGTGACCGCCATCCGCATCACCCGCTGACATGCAGAGGAGGACCGAATCATGCCCAACCTCGTGATCAATCCGGCCCGCGTACTGGCCGAGCGCGACATCATGATCTACGGCCACTTCCTCGAACACTTCCACCGCCAAATCTATGGCGGCGTGTTCGATCCGGGTTCGAAGCGCTCCGACGCGCGCGGTTTCCGCGCCGATGTGCTGGACGCCATGCGCAAGATCAAGACGCCCGTCATCCGCTGGCCCGGCGGGTGTTTCGTGTCGTCCTACGACTGGAAACTGGGCGTTGGTCCCGTGCGCGAGCCGGTCTATGACAAGGCCTGGCGCGTAGAGGAACCGAACACTTTCGGCACCGACGAGTTCCATGAACTGTGCGCAGCCCTCGACGCGGAGATGTACATCTGCACCAACGCGGGCACCGGCGCCGCAGAGCCGATGAGCGACTGGCTGGAGTATACGAATCTTGAGCGCGAGGGGCGCTATGCCCGCTGGCGCATCGACAACGGGCATGACAAGCCCTACGGCGTCAAGTATTTCTCCATTGGCAATGAAAACTACGGCTCCTGGGAACTGGGCGCGAAGGAGCGCCACGAGTGGGCACGGCTGGTGACCGAATCCGCCAAGCTGATGAAGCATGTGGACCCCACTGTGCAGTTGTCCGCCGCCGCGCTGCCTGATGCAGAATGGAACATGGAACTGCTCAAATGCGCCGGTCCATACCTGAGCTGGATCTCCATCCATGAATACTGGGACGCCATTCACACCACCAACGACCTGGCCACCTATGAACAGGCAATGGCCTACACCGCACGGCTCGAGGACTCGATCCTCCGCGTGGAAGGCATTCTCGCAGCCACGGGCTTCAAAGATAAAATCAAGATCGCGTTTGACGAATGGAACCTGCGCGGCTGGTATCATCCGAACAGCCACGGCCCCGAGATATCGCCTCACAAGGCCGATTACCTGCAGCCCCGGGACAAGAACGATATGAACGCATCCTACACCATGGCGGACGCGGTGTTCACGGCCTGTTTCCTGAACACGCTGCTGCGCCACGCAAACAGCGTGAAAATGGCCAACTACGCGCCCACAGTCAACACGCGCGGCCTGATTTACACCCATGAATCCGGCATCGTGTTGCGCAGCACCTATCATGTTTTTGACCTGTTCGTCAACCAAATGGGCGACCGCGTGGTCGATCTTTGGGATCGCGACCCCACCGCCATGCGCGTCACCGGCAAGGGCGGCGCACCATCGGATGTTTCCGTGCTCGATGCAGTAGCCACCCTGCGCCCCGACGGCGACCTGGCCGTGTCACTGATCAACAAGCACGAGCAAAACGAGTTGCGCGTGCTGATAGACCTTTCAGCCGCCCCGTCGGAAGCCGCCACGCTGTACTCGCTCGAATCCGATTCATCGAGCGCTTACAACGATGTCACAAACCCCCATCGCGTGTCCATTCGCGAATCAAAAGTCGAACCCGGCGCACCCGTTGTGATTCCGCCGCACTCGGTGAACATTCTTGCGCTACATCGGTGTACACCGCAGTAGTGCAGCCCACGCCCACCACGATGCTGTCACACCAATGACATAGGGCGTAGGGTTACCCTACGGCCACTACAGCACATATTCGGGGTTGTCTGTCAGCGTAGGGCGCCAAGCGTCGGAATACCCATGCAGCATTGGCAGCCGGTTGGGCATTGCGTGGGATCATATGGACGTGCGCAAAAACGCGGCGCATACTGGTTCACACAAATCCCCCTTTTCTTCATATGTATGAAGTGCCGACAAAAACGTTTGTCAGGGAGGATGAGCGCCGTTTGTGGGTTCTCCACGGCAACTCGGCCAGGCTCCGACAAAAAAACGTTGGTAAACCCCTTGACTTCGATGGGGAAAACGTTTATCCTAAGCATACTCATTTGCCCCACGATGCCAAGTGCCAGTGTCAATCGATAAGCCAAGTCAGGGGGAATTCCATGCCGAAAATCATCCTGGATACCGACATTGGCAGCGACGTCGACGATGCGCTGGCGCTGGCGTTAATCCTGTCTAGCCCAGAGGCGGAATTGCTGGGCGTTTCAACCGTGCATGGAGACACGCGGAGGCGCGCCACGGTGGCGCATCAGATGGCCGCGGCGTTTGGCAAGACGTTTGCCGTTGCGCCGGGACTGGGCGACGAGCGGCTGCTGGGCGGCGCGCAGCTGATCCTCGATCAACTGCACAGGCATCCCGACGCCACCGTTCTGGCGATCGGGCCGCTGAGCAATCTCGCGGCCTGCGTCGATGCCGCGCCAGAACGCATGCGCGCGGCGCACATCGTCATCATGGGCGGCATGGCTGGCTGTGCGTTTCCGGAGGGCAACATTGCCAGCGACCCGGAGGCTGCGGAGCGCGTGTTTTCGTCAGGCGCGGACATCACGATGCTCAGCTTGGATGTGACGCTGAAGGCCGTACTCCCGTATTCGTTTATCCAGCGACTGGCTGCGCACACGCACCCGGCACAGCGGATGTTGCACCGCATGATCCTCGAGTGGCGCGACGAATTTCTGATCCCGTTCATCGCCTCGCAAAACAGCACACTGGCGCCCGGTGACCCGTTCACAACCGGGCTTCACGATCCCATGGCCGTGGCTGCCGCGCTGCATCCAGACTGGTTTTGCTGGCGGCCCGCCGAAATTCTGATCGAAACGCGCGGCCAGCACACCCGTGGTGTCAGCATCGACCGCAAGAACGTGTTCACAGGCCATGTCGATGCCCCGAACTGTAAACTGGCCACATCCATCGACCAAGCACAATTGATGCGCTGGATAGAGGATCTGCTGCTGAGGGAGGAGTAGCCATGGATTTTCAGTGGCGCGCCTCGAATAGACGCTCGCGGATCTGTTGTCCGGCGAGCTGACCTTGCCCGTGAAGCGAAGGATCTCCCTCGTGCCCATCATATGGCAGCGGAGGAAGATCCTTCGCTTTGCTCAACACGACAACGTGAACCGGGATGACGCGACAGCCGAGCGTCCCTTTTTGGCGACCACCACCCAACGGACCACGCTGTACCTGTGCTGGCGCAGCTCTGCACGGGACTGGGTGTCCCGCTTATTTATAGTCGCACAGGCAATGCAAGTCCTTGTAGGGCACGGGCCATTGCGTGGGTTTCCCGTACTCCAGCACACCCTCCAGATCCTGGGTAAAGTTGTCGAAGATCCGGTAGAAAGACTGCACCGTCGCGCCGCGGTGGGGCGTCATGTACACATTGCCGAGCTTGCGCAGCGGGCTATCCTGGGGCAGCGGCTCCATGTCAAACACATCCGTCGCAAAGCTCATGTCGCCCTTGCGAGCGCGCTCCAGCAGCGCCTCACCATCCACCAGGTGCGCCCGGCCGACGTTGACGAGCAGCGCGTCCGGCTGCATCGACTCGATCTGCTGGCGCCCGATCAGGTGCTTGGTGCCGTTGTTGTTGGCGGCGCACAGCACCACGATCTGGCATTGTTTGCACAGCACGTCCAGCGACGCGGCCTTGACGCCGTGTTCGGCCATTTGATCCTGGGACACGAACGGATCGCTGGCGCTGATCTCGCAATAGAACGGAGCGAGCATGCGCGTCAGGTGCTGCCCAATGCCGCCGAAGCCCACCAGCCCGACCTTCGTTCCGGTCAGTTCGCGGCTGCTGGACGGGATGTCGAACGGGGTGTCGCGAATCCAGTATTCATGGCCAGAATGCATCTGCGCGTTGATCACGCCGACCTCGCGATAGACGTTCATGATGTGCGCCATCGCAAACTCCGCCACCGACAGCGAATAGCAACTGCGCATGTCCGACAACTGCACACGGCACTTTAGCGCCGCCTCTGCGGTGGTGCGGGTGGAGTTCAGCTGACCGATGTAGCGCAATCTGGTCGCGGGCTTCAAATCTTGCTCGGTGAACTCCGGAAACGCCCAGGTCAGGATCGCGTCCGCCCACAGCAGATCCTCTTTGAACGCGTCCGCAGTATGATGATCGGTTCGCCTGCAGTTGTACCTTTGCTCAAATCCGGCAATGTATCGCTCGAATCGCACGTCCTGATAGAATCCGCCGGGCAAATTGAGTACGAGATTCGGTTTCATCATGACAATTTCCTCCAATCGCTTTTTGTGTTGTATGTGGTTGCGTAAACGTTTCGCCCACGATTTTCCTCCATTGACGCAATTTGCGGTCTCGTCATACTATATCACAACACAAAACGTTTGTGAAGCCCGGAATTTGTGTGCATTTCAACCATTGAGGGAGAAGGAAAAAGCCCGAACAAAAAAATCAGCTAAACGTTTCATTCGACGTTACTGGCGAATAATGCAACATATTCCATAACCATCACCATCAATAAGCCCTATTCCATGCAACTGGTTAAACGTAATTCGGCATAAAGGTTAATAAATCTGAAATTGACTCTTGATTTCCGTCGGTGGTTGCGCTATAATCAGGTTATCTGAGTATCGTCATCGTGTGTTGCAACTTCTGCGTCGGCACGGAGCGGATTGTTGGGTCTCTAAAGCGAAATTGACAGCTCGGGTTTTCTTTTTTCATATGAGAAAACGTTTAATCATGTTCTGCGGCGAGGAATCAGGACGGGAGGGATGAGGTTGACGATCAACTCATCTACGGGCGCGCGCCCCGTAGCAAGGAAGCGAAGCGTCTGGCAGCGCATGGCGGCCTGCTGGCAGCTATATGTGATTTTGCTGTTGCCCATCGTATGGGTGTTGGTGTTCAGCTATGGCCCGATGTACGGGCTGCAGATCGCCTTCAAGCGATTCAGCCCCAGCGCGGGCATCTGGGGCAGTCAGTGGGTGGGCATCAAGTACTTCAAGACGTTCTTCGACTCCAAGATCTGCTGGGACGTGATCTCCAACACGTTTATACTGAGCATTCAATCCATCATTGCGAGCTTCCCGTTTCCGATTCTGCTGGCGATCGCGTTCAACGAGATCAATGCGCGCCGGTTCAAGCGGTTCACGCAGATGGTCACCTACGCGCCGTACTTCATCTCCACTGTGGTACTGGTGGGCATGATGATGCTGATGATGGAGCCCCGCGTGGGCATCATCAACCGGCTGCTGGGTCTGATCGGCGTAGGGCCGATCAACTTCTTTGGCAGGGCCGAATATTTCCGCCCGCTGTACGTGTGGAGCGGCGTGTGGCAGACCACGGGCTATAACTGCATCATCTACATCGCAGCGCTGGCGGGCATCAGCGCTGAGCTGCAAGAGGCGGCCATGATCGACGGCGCATCCAAGGTGCAGCGCATATGGCACGTAGATCTGCCCAGCATCCAGCCGACCATCACAATCCTGCTGATCATGAGCTTTGGCTACACGATGAGCGTCGGATTTGAGAAGGTCTATCTGATGAGCAACGCCGTGAATATCGCGACCAGCGAGATCATCTCGACCTATACCTACAAGATCGGCATGCAGTCCAGCAACTTCTCGCTGTCTACGGCGATCGGCTTGTTCAACTCGGTGGTCAATTTGGTGTTGCTGTTGTTGGCCAACCTGATCGCGAAGAAAGTGGGTGAAACCACGCTATGGTAAAGAGCCATCCTGCGAAACCTCATTCACGGCGCATCGGGCTGTCCAAGGGCGACCGTGTGTTCATGGTGTTTGTGTATGCGCTGCTGATCCTGGCACTCGTCTTGGTGCTGTATCCGCTGCTGTTTATCGTGTCCGCGTCGTTCAGCGATGCGCGCGCGGTGTCCGCGGGGCAGGTGTGGCTGTGGCCGGTTCGCCCCACGCTGATGGCGTATGAAGCGGTGTTCAAGAACCAGCTGATCGTGACCAGTTTTCTGAACTCGATGTTCTATATGATATTCGGCACGGTCATCAACCTGATCCTGACGGTGCTGGCAGCCTATGGACTCAGCCGCAAGAACCTGGTCGGGCGCGGCCTGATCACTGCCCTGTTGATCTTCACGATGCTGTTCTCAGGCGGCATCATTCCCTCCTACC
Organism: Eubacteriales bacterium; assembly: GCA_031555975.1. GTDB lineage: Bacteria > Bacillota > Clostridia > Christensenellales > Aristaeellaceae > JAJDGF01. Next base: position 7,051 of record JAVBTW010000180.1, on the reverse strand, counting down.
TGCTGATGCGCAACCTGCACATGACGGACACGCGCTGGGCGCTGCTGCTGTGCAGCGGGCTGTCGGTGTGGAATGTGGTGGTAACGCGCACCTATTACCAGACGACCATCCCGGAGGAACTGCACGAGGCCGCCACGCTGGACGGCTGCGACGAGTTCGGTTTTCTCGGGCGCATCGCGATTCCACTCAGCGGCCCGATCCTGGCCGTCATGGCGCTTTACTACGCGGTCGGCCACTGGAACAGCTATTTCAGCGCGCTGATGTACATCCGCAAAGAGTCGCTGTTCCCGCTGCAGATCGTACTTCGGAACATCTTGGTGCTGGCGCAAATCGACACGCGCATGGTCAAGGATGCCAACGTGCTGCTGCGCGTACAGGGCTTGGCCGAGCTTCTGAAGTACTCGGTCAGCGTCATTTCCACGGTGCCGCTGCTGATTCTGTATCCGTTTGTGCAAAAGTACTTCATCAAAGGCGTCATGGTTGGCGCGCTCAAGGGCTAGGGGTTGAATGCCGAACGGCATTGGTGATCCAAAGATTGAAAGGAGACGACCCAATGAAGAGACTGCTTTCGTTCCTGTTGTGCCTGGTTTTGATGTTTGGCTTTGCGCTGTCCGCGCACGCTGACATCACCCCGAACGGACAATTCCCGGTGGTCACCGAACAAATCACGCTGAATGTGTTCGCGCCAGCGATCCCCTCCATCGTGGATCTGAACACCAACAAGTTTACCGAATGGTATGAAGAGCACACTGGTGTGCACATTGAGTGGACCACTGCGCCCCAGTCCAACTCCGAAGAAGTCATGAACTTGATGCTGGCCGGCGGCGACCTGCCGGACATCATTCTCGGCATGGCCATGCGCCCTGAGACTGAGGAAAAGTATGGCCCGACCGAAAAGATGCTCGTGCCGCTGAACGACTTGATCGACAACTACGCGCCCAACTTCAAGGCGATCCTGGAGACCCGCCCGGAGATCTTGAAGTTCATCACCGCCACAGATGGCAACATCTACGGCCTGCCGTCTATCCAGGACTGCTACCACTGCACCTACTCGCAGAAGATGTGGATCAACCAGGACTGGCTGAACAAGCTGGGCCTGAAGACCCCCGAGACCATCGATGATTTCTACCATGTGCTGGTTGCGTTCCGCGACAACGACCCCAACGGCAACGGCCAGAAGGACGAGATCCCGCTGGCTGGCTGCAAGGAGAACGAGGGCTGGTTCCAGAGTGTGACCGGCTTCGTCCTGAACGCGTTCGTGTATGACAGCGGCGTGTACAACCAGATCAAGGACTACGAGACCGCCGACGGCAAAGTTGAAACCTCCATCAACAAGGACGGCTATCGCGAAGGTTTGAGGCTCCTGAACAAGATGTACAGTGAAGGCCTGATCTATCCGGATTCGTTCACGATGACCGGAGATTCGATGAAGGCGCTGGCGCTGAACGAGACCGAGCTGGTCGGCTGTGCGCCGGCAGGCCACTTGGCGATGTTCCTGGACGTGGCCACCAATCCTGAGCGCTACCGCCACTACACCTCGCTGGCGCCGGTCGCCGGCCCGGATGGCACGCGTCATGCCAGCTACTTCCCCTACTTCCCCATCGAGCAGGGCGAGTTCTACATCACCTCCGCCAACCAGTATCCCGAAGCGTCCATGCGCTGGGCGGATGACTTCTACAATTACACCACTGGCATGCGCCGCAGCTGGGGCGAAGAGGGCGTCGCGTGGCGCGTCGCCGAGGAAGGCGAAGTGGGCCTGGACGGCACGACCCCCGCGCTGTTCAAGACGCTGGTTCCGTTCGACGAGCAGGCTCAGAACAACAACTGGAGCTGGCTGGGCATCGAGTTCGTGGACAACACGCTGTGGAACGGCATCAACGTGACCACGCCCGACATGGACCTGTATTCCACCGACGGTTTCGAGAAGCTGCTGTGGGTCGAAACCGAGCAGAAGTACGAGCCGTTCAAACCCACCCAGGCCACTGAGCTGATCAAGCTCCGCTTGGATGAGGACGCTAATGACGAACTGGCGACGCTGCAGGTGCAGCTCAAGAACTACATCGAGGCGAGCCGCGTTGACTTCATCACCGGCACCCAGAGCCTGGACAACGATTGGGATACCTACATCTCCACGCTGAACGACCTGGGTCTGCCGCGCTACCTGGAACTCAAGCAGGCTGCGCTGGACAACATGAAGTAACTCAATCAATAAGCGGGCTCCTGGGCTAGCGCCTAGGGGCTCGCTTTCTTTTGTCGTGCGACGGTGGCACAGATCCACGAGGGCGGCGCGACCGCATGAGCCACCATCTCGCATCCAACCCCCAGCGGCGCCCCATGGGCAGCAACAGCGACACGAACAGCAGCAGCATCGACAACGCGCACAGGTTCAGCCCGCCCACCAGTCCGGCCAACGCCACGGACACGCGCCGCACGGGTGCCAGCGGCGCGGGTTCGCCGGACACATTGATGGCGTTGCCAACCGCCTCGCCCATGTCTACCGATCTGGCCAGCCCGCTTTCGATGGCCTCCGCACCCGCGAAGTAGCGGTTGCGCACGAAAGCAATCGGCGCAAGGCGCTCATCCTCCGGCACCTTATACGCCTCGAAAAGCGCCAACGCCAGCCCGGTCTGCCGACCGATGTCGATGCGCTCCACGCGCAAGGGCGACTGAAACGCATGGTCTCCCCGCCTCACCTTGACCTGGTCGGGCAGCGCGTCGATGACCGCCTTCGCGCGCGCGCAACCCCCGCAGGCATTGACGAACAGGTAGTACACAACACTCTCCTCGGACGCATCGTCCCAGGAGAGCGCATCCCGCGGCAGTTCTGAGCGGATCTTGGCCGTGCCTGCATACGCCTTGCCGTCCACGATCAGCAGCGGCAGCCCGTGCTGCTCCGGCGGCAGCTGGTACTGCTCAATGACCTGATCCAGAAGTGCGCGGTTTCGCGTTTGGTTCACATTGTAAAACGCGCACTCGTAACCTTCCATCGTCTGCCCGGTCAGCTTGTAAAAGTCATAGATGAACTCCTGCTCCGGCTTGCAGGACTGGCAGTAGTTCTCGTAAAAGTACAGCAGCTTTGGCCGCTCCGCCTCGGCGTCCGCCTGCGTGCATGTCAACAGCAGCGCCAGCGCCAGCACGCTCACAAGCCTTCTCATGGCGTTCATGTGTCCGCCTCCGCTGGAGCGTCACAAAATTCGATGCTGAGCTGGATCACGCGCGCCTCAGCAAACCGAAGCGCCGTGATGCGCTCATCGCACAGCATGCGCACGTCAGCGCGCCACATCGCCAGCCGGACCCGGTCGGGCTTTCTTTTCCTGCCAAACAGCATCGCTCAGCTCTCCTTCTTGGCGGGCGGAGCGACGGAGTCGCGCGAGACGAGCAACGGCTCAAAGCACTTGACCTTGTCGGCGATGGGGTTGTTCTCGACACGGTGCACCAACATGCGAATGGCCTCCTCACCGATCTCGTAGGCGGGCTGCTTCACGGTGGTCAACCTGGGTTCCATGGTGTTGGTCATGAACATGTCGTCAAACCCCACAAGCGACACGTCCAGCGGCACGCGCAGCCGCGATTCGCGCAGCGCCTGGTATGCGCCCAGAGCGATCAAATCGTTGCCGCAGGCGATGGCTGTGAACTGGTTGTTTCGGGAGAGCAGCGACAGCGTCTGACGGTAGCCGTTGTCGAGCGTGAACCCGCCGCTCTTGAGCAGCGCGGGGTTGACCGGCAGATCCGCGTCGGCCATCGCCTGCAGAAACCCGCGCAGCCGGTCGTCGCCAGGCGAGTGCAGCTCAACATGTCCCGTGATGTAAGCGATGTCCCTGTGGCCATACTCGATCAGCAGTTGCACAGCCTTGTACGATCCGGTATAATTGTCCACGTATATGCAGTAATCGGCGTCCGGTCCATAGTTCTCCACACCCACATATGGGATGCGGTAGCGCTTGAGCAGCGCGACGTTCTCCTCAGATACGCCGATCTCGCCGGTCATCACGATGCCGCCGACGTTGTATTCGGCCATGGTCTGGATGCTGTTGATCTCTCTCGCGCGCTGGTTGTCGGTGTTGCTGATCATCGCGCTGTAACCCAGCGTCTCCGCCTCGTCGGACATGCCGCGCGCCATTTCGCCATAGTAGGGGTTTGATATGTCCGGGACGATCAGCCCCAGCAGGTTGAACTTGTGCGATACCAGTCCGCGCGCCAGCATATTCGGACGATAATTCAGTTCATTCGAGATCCGAAGGATGCGCTCGCGCGTCTCATCGGACACGCGGCTGTAGTCATGGTTGAGCACCTTCGAAACCGTCGCAATGGACACTTCCGCCTTTCGGCTGATGTCCTTGATGGTGACGCGCGTCGGTCGCATGGCATATCCTCCAATTGTTTAGCCAATCTCAAGCAGGGTGTAGATCGGCAGGTTTTTGACGGAGACGATCAGCTCGTCCCCGTTGCGTTGCGCGGTGTGCTCAGGCACATGGGCGTCCAGGGCGTGCAGTGTCAGCTCGCCCTTCGTGCGCTTGATGCAGAAGCGGACCTCCGGCACAGCGGTGACCTGATCCAGATCCTTGTCGTAGCGGTAGTTCAGCACATGCACATAGGTCTTGCCCGCATCGTCAAAGCGTTGTACGCCCAGATCCTTGTCGGAGCAACTCAGTGTGTTCACCTGCTCGTACAGCGCATCGAACGCTTCAAGGAAGTTCGACATCGGGCGGCCCTTTTCCTGCTCCAGCCCGACAAACCGAACGGATTCCAGCGGTGCGAGCCGCTGCGCCAAGTCTGTGTCCTCGGCAATGCGTCCGTACACCAACACGCGACCACCGCCCTGTGCGTACTGGAGCAGCACGTCCCTTTGGTTCCCGGTCAGGATGTTGCAATCGGGAACGACCACCATCGGGTAGTGCTTGATCACATCCAGGTTGAAATCGTCCTCGCGCACATCGCCGTCGGCCATCATCTTGACGTCGTACATGGCATGATGCGCGCTCAGCGCCTTGATGGCATCCCAGAACGGCAGCTGCGCCACACCGGCCTCGGCCCATTCGGAGGTCGTGCAGTCCAGCAGGCTGTTCTGTTCGTCGATCAGCATCGTGTTGCCCTGGCTCCCCTTGGTGGTCTCGCGCCAGTAGTAGCTGGGGAACGAATACAGCACCGCCGCGCCCAGCCCATCATTCTTGGGGAATGCGCGCTCGTTGCCAAACAGGAAGTCCTGCACCTCGCCGGTCAGATCGCGCGGCGGGTAGAACGAGTCCTTGATCGTATTACCCATCCAACCACCGTAAGGCACCGCCATGTTGCAGCCGTACACCGACGCCTCCAGCAGGAAGATGCGGTACAGGTCATAGCCCTTGCCCGCGTCCAGCATCTTCAGCAACGCGGGCACGATGCCGCCGTAGGGGTTCTCCGCCACGATGATGGGTTTCTTGCCCGCAAAGCCCGCGCAGTAGCGGTAGAAGTGCGGCTGACGGAACAATGTGTGCTGCATCTCGGTGATCAGCACGTCCACCTTGCACTCGATGGGGTAGTATACGGGCATCAGGTTGAAGAAGTTGCCGGACACCTGCACATCGCGGCCATAGGTCTGCTTGCCGTAGTCCTTGGCATAGTCCACCAGTTCGCTGAAGTAGCGCTTGACCGCGCGCATCTGGAACTCCCAGTACTCGCGATAGAACGGCGCGCCGTGCGGGTAGCTGCTGTGGGTCTCGATGAGATAGTCCTTGTAGTTGAAGGTATCCAGATCAATCGCGTCGAACTCAGCCCCCAACAGCCCATCGGCTTTGCGCTGCTTGAGATGCGCCGTGAACTGCTTCATGCAGTCCTTGCAGAAACAGCCACCCGATCCGATCGATGTAATCGGCAACTCCGCTTCGTCCAGCTGGATGCCGGGCACACCCGCGTCGATCATCAGTTTCATGATCTGCTTGAGATAGTCGCGCCACACCGGGTTGTTGCGGCACATTTGATAGCAGATGTGCGGGTGGTTCTTGACCTCCACCCACTGCGCGTGCACCGCCGTGCCGTCCAATTTCCGCGCCGCGCCCTCTTCCCAAAGGTCGGTGACGGTCTCGCCGTCGCTGTTGATGATGCCGTCCGGATAGTAATCCTTGAGCGACGTTCTGAACAGCCCCGGGTACTTGTCCTGCGAGAATTCGCGCAGACCATACCAGTCGCTGGCCTCGCCGTCGCGCACCAGGTTGATGCGCCTGAGTTCGCCCGTCTTTTCATCGACCACAGCCGGGAACTCCCAGCCCTGCACCTCGAACACGATGCCAAACGCCTTGATGCCGCGCTTGTTGCACTCCGCGATGAACTCGCTGTCGTTCATGTAGCCATAGAACCGCATGCGCGGGTCGACCGACCCAAACGCCTCATGCTCCAGATACGGCAGTGAGATGCTGCCGCCGCCCATGGCCGACCACACCAGCAATGTGCCATGGTACTTTTCTAGATCCTCGATCATCTGCGCGCTGCGCAGCGGCAGACTGGGGTGGTAACAGTGGTTGTTCTTAAACCACCCGTCAAAGTATACGCCTCTTTCCATCCTCAGATATCCACCCTTCATCACACATATTCGACGTTAGGATAAACGTTTATCCTCATGTGCTCATTATAGTGCATCGGCATGGGAAAAGTCAATGCCATTTGCTGCGCATCCAGCCGTTGCGTTCACCATGACAGGCGGGTAGGCTGCGGTGTAATCGGGATTGTGAAGAGCGGAGGCGGCCGGCTGGCCACCTCCGTTGTTTATCCCCAGGACACAGCCCGGTCAGTCATGGCGCTCAGGCGCTCCAAGATTCGCGAGCGCTCCGGCTCGATCAGATCAGGCAGCGCGTCGAGCGTATAGCGCATCCCCAGTTCCTTGTACTTCCCCGCACCGAACCGGTGATACGCCATCAGCTCCGCACGCTCAATGTGTGGGAAGCGCGCCAGCAGGCAGGCGATGGCCGCCAAATCCGCGTCGTGATCATTCAGACCGGGCACGATCGGGCAGCGCAGCACGATCTTCGCGCCTGCTTTGTCCAGTCCGGCCAGGTTGTGCGCAATCGGCGCCTGCGAG
>JAVBTW010000168.1:0-5373 GCA_031555975.1 Eubacteriales bacterium | reverse complement strand
ATCGCGAGGTCATCACACCGCTGGAAGCCTACGTCAGCGCGCGCGAATCGCAACTGGGTAAGCATGAGATGGTGACGGTGGTGCTGACCAAATTCGTCGGCGCCGGCTGGCGCGATGCCATCTATCACAACCAGACCACGTTCTTTATCGAGCGCACGCTGGGCAAGCACAGGAATGTCGCCACGGTGCTCGTACCCTATCTCTACAACGCCAGGGGCAGACTAGGAAAGCGCAATTCGGCATAAGATGAGGCTGGGCTTGCACTAACAGGGCCGGAGGGTGCAAGCCCAGCCAGCGACCAAATTGCTCTGCGGCTACTGAGAAAGGATCCCAAGCATGCCCAAAAACCTCTTCATCCAACTCCCCACGAAAGCCATTCGCAATGTGCTCTACGGCCTGATCATCGGCATCGCCTGCGTAACGCCCGGCCTGAGCGGCGGCGTAATCGCGGCGGCGGCGGGCATCTATGAACCCGCGCTGTACGCCATTGTGAACGCGCGCAACCAATGCAAGCGCAGCAGCGCATACCTGATCCCCCTGGGCATTGGCACCGGGTTGGGTGTCCTGCTGTTCAGTCAGATCATGAAGCAACTGATGGCGAATGCAGAACACGCTGTGCTGTACGCCTTCATTGGCATGGTGCTGGGCAGTGTGCCCGCGCTTGTGAGGGAATCGAACCGCGACGGGTTTAAGCCGCAATGGTTGATTGCATCGGCAACCGGGCTGGGCGTGGCCCTGCTCAGCGGACCGGCATTGGCGGGCCTGGCGCAGAACGCGGACTCCGGGCGGCTCACCGGCGTCAACGGGCTGCTTGCCGGCGGTGTGTTTGCGTTCGGCACGGTGATTCCAGGCATCAGCGCTTCGTTCATCTTGATGGCCATGGGTTTGTATGAACAATTCCTGGCCGCCGTGGCGGACTTCCAGATCATCAGCCTGATCTGGATCGGCGCCGGATTCGTGGCAACAGCGCTCGCGACCGTGAAACTGGTCGAATGGCTGTTCCGCGTGTGCCGTGGCCCCGCCTATTACGCGGTGATTGGGCTGTTGCTCGGTTCGATGGCCGTTGCGTTTCCCGGCGCACAGACCGGCTGGCGACTGACGTTTGATCTTGCGCTGCTGCTGGGTGGCGCGGCCGCGAGTTGGGCCGTGATGAGGATGCAGCATTCGGAGGCATAAAAGCCACTTCCCATGGCGCAGATTGAAGCGAAGGGCTTATCCATATTCACCCTTCGCTTTTGCATGTAACGTGCTCATCCACACCCCGTCAGCACGCCGTCCAGCCGCCGCATGTTGTCACAACCCATTGAGCGCAGCAGCAGCGTCGCGTTCCAATCGAACCCTGAGTGCTCAATCAACCTGAACGCGGACGCCATCAGATCCACGAAAGCCTGTCCACCCGCTTCCGCCGCCAGTGTGCCGACGGCCAGAAACCGCAGCAACAAGTACACAGCACACAGCGCAACGTGGGCTTCCCAAAGATTGCCCCGGTGGCTTTCGAAGGGATAGCCGTCATAGAACGCGTGGTTCACCAACATTTGCTCAAACCAGACCTCCCAGTCCGGATGCGATGCCTTGAAACGGTTTGACGCAGCACGATAGCGGGACGCCGCAATGGACAGCTGGCCAACGCCCACATCGGGGCCGGAGCCGAGGCCCAGCGCCAGCTGCGCCCGCTCACACGCGCCAGAGATGCAGGACTCGCGCTGCACACAAAAGTGCGCCATCCGCTGTTGAACCTGCAGACTCAGCGCCGGATTGGGCCGTGCCAGCGGCTTGGGCAAGGCCGGATCGGCGCAAGCCCGCAGCGCAGCGCCCACCGACGCGGGGTCCTTGCGCACGAAACTTTCGCCCAACGCCATCACCGTCCGCGACAACCGCATCAATCGCTGAGGCAGAGGCATGTTGCGCAGCTGCAGCGCGCTCAGGCAGGCGGCCCGCGCGGGTCCGTAGCTCTGCGCCTTCAATGAATCCAACTCCGCATGCTGATCGGCCAAATCAAACACCAGCCCAGTCCGCTCAAACCGAATGGGTCCGCTTCGCGAGATCAGCAGCTCCAGCGTGGCCTCACAGCTGTTGGCGCAGGCACATTCCATAGCGCGCGCGGTGCGCGGCGCGCGGGGATAAAGCCTGCAGATGGCGGGCAGCGCCCCTTCGCCGCACTCAGCATGCAGCCTGCACAGGCCGTCCGCACGGCGAAGCGGACAGTCGCCGTCGTAGCGGTGGTTCAGTTCTGCGTAGTGGTCCGGGCTGGGTTGGTCAGACAGATGAAATGCGCAGTCCAGTCTGGTCCGCAAATCCGGTTCGCACGGAAGCCCGAGCAGCGCGAAATACTCAGCCATCGAGATCGATACACCCCAGCCCGTGCAGCAACAGGTGCGGCAGTCTGAACCCTTGCATTGAAATGACGTGTAATAGTCCGGCACCAAAAACGCGCGCGCCTCCGACATCGGCAGGCCCCCTAAACGGAGAATTTCGGAACATTATAACGCTGCAGCGACAAAGCGCGCAACCCCAAAAGGAAAAAAATCTGTAGCGGTTTTGGAGCAACGGCCGTATGTGGTTGTATGGTTTGGGCCTTTCGCCTGCGCGCGCACATCCGGCAGCGCGAACGGCTGGCAGGCCTCCCTACATCGACGCATCGCCAACCCCGGGCGAAAACCTGGTTAATGGACCCGCATGCCCTCATCTGAGCCGCCCGAGGCGATCAAAAACCTGCAAATGATGGCGGTCGGCGATCCCTGCACTTCGGATGTTGCGAATTTGTTGCGGCTATGAGCGCCAATTGGCACGGCTCCATTTTGTACAATACATCCAAACCCCGACAATCCATCGGGAATCCAATGCGGCGCGCTTGCATTCTGTCGGCCAATGAATTACAATAAATCCAAGTGTATAGAGGCCCATATGCCCTTTCACAGCCAAATTATAAGGAGAGAGACATAATATGGAAATTACGAAGAGCATCAGCAATGGTAAAGCCATCTTCGCGCTGTCCGGTCGGCTGGACACCACCACCGCGCCGCAACTTCAGGACGAGCTGATACCCGCGTTTGATACCGAAAAGGACATCACACTGGACATCCAGAGCCTGAACTACGTCAGTTCTGCTGGCCTGCGCGTGCTGTTGATGGCAGAGAAGGCTTCCAAGGCGGCCACTGTACCGTTCAAGGTCATCAATGTGTGTCCGGAAATCATGGAAGTGTTCGAGATGACCGGATTCAACGACATCCTCACCATCGAATAGCACCTGGACAAACCATTCGGTCGCGCACTTGATGACCGGACACCCGCCCAGCGCCGCGCTGCAGTTGTCGGCGCTGGTTGTTGTATTCGCCGTTGCGCCAAGCGCGCAGGAGGGTAACGTTGATGAAACAAATTCATCTGGATGCCAAAGTTGAAAACCTTGACAAGGTGCTGGCGTTTATCGAGGGCACACTCGAAGCGGCCGAATGCCCCGTGAAGCTGGTCATCCAAACCGCCATTGCAGCAGAGGAGGTCTTTGTCAACATCGCCCAGTACGCCTATGGCGGCAATTGCGGACCCTGCAGCGTGGGCGCGGAAATCAAGGATGGCACCTTAATCATCCAGTTTGATGACAAGGGTTTGCAGTATGATCCCCTTGAAAAAATGGATCCCGATACGAACCTTGGCGCAGAGGACCGCAACATCGGCGGACTCGGCATCTTCATGGTCAAAAAGTTTATGGACAGCGTGGAATACCGCCGCGAGGACGGCATAAACAGGCTGACGCTATGCAAGGCGATCCACTGACACGGCAACCCGCTGATCCCATTGGAAGAGATCATACAGTGAGAAAGGAAGCGTACCACATGAAATCTGATGTTTACAAGTCCATACAGTCCCAGGACATACCCGCCATCCTTGAGGATGTGGAGCGTTTTGGCGAGTACGCAAAGTTGAACCATCAGGACAGCATGAAGCTTCGGCTGCTGGCCGAAGAGATGTTCTCCATGACGGACCGCCTGCTGAGCAAGTACGACAGCGAGTTCTGGGTGCAGAATGAAAAGGGCCAGTTTGAACTGCATCTGAAGGAGTGGGCCAGCATGGGCAAGGATCAGCGGGAAAAGCTGATCTCTGTGTCCAGCGACCAGAAGAATGCGCGCAACAAGGGCCTGTTTGGCAAACTGTCCGGTATGATGGAAGCGCTGATCGACAACGGCGCCGATGCCACGCTGGTGGACCCGTTCTATCACATGGGTGTGATGAGCTGTGAGGACTACGCGGAAGCCTGGTCCATGCGCGCCTACGAAAAGGCTGTGCCCCATGAGCAGCGCAAAGAGGACTGGGACGGACTCGAAAAGTCCATCCTGCTGCACATCGCAGACGACATCGTGGTCGGAGTGCGTGGCGACGTGATGGAGATCATCGTAAAAATGAAGTTCTGATCGTAAGCGCATCCGTGGGTTCTGACTTCGTGCCGCACAAAACGAGCCTGTCCACATCGACTCGGCTCGTTTTGTGTTATGGCGCTTCCTTATTGCCGGTTGTAGTTTGGCTTAAGTCCTTGGAAAACCGCAAAGCGCTTATCCGGCAAAGAACCGGCCCATGAGCCAAGTCGCCAGCGCGATGAGCGCAGCGCCACCCAGTACCCAAGGCAGAATCAGCGACAGTACCGCCAGTATCATGGCCAGCACATCGCCCTTTTCGAGTTCCACGCCTTCGACTTTCTCCGGCTTCCCGTCCCGCTTGAACCAGTCCACAAACGGCATCCAGGAGTGCTGCTCCCGAATTGCCCTCTTTTGCGCCTCCAGCCGCTCCACGCGCGGATCCTTCTCCTTAGCCATGCCCGCAGCACAAGTGGCATGCCACATAGTGCCCTCCGCCCGCGTCGATGAACTCAGGCTCCTGCTCGCTGCATATTGGCATCGCATGGGGGCAGCGCGTGTGGAACCGGCACCCGCTCGGCGGGTTGGCGGCCGACGGCATGTCGCCGGTCAGCAGCGCGCGTTCGCGCCGGTCCTCCGGATCCATATTTGGCACGGCGGACAACAGTGCCTGACTGTACGGATGCAGCGTATGCCGGAACAACTCTTCCTTGTCAGCGATCTCCACGATCTTGCCAAGGTACATCACAGCGATCCGGTCGGACAGGTAGCGCACCACGCTCAGGTCGTGGGAAATGAACAGATACGTCAGGTTCATGTCCTGCTGAAGGTCGCGCAGCAGGTTGATGATCTGCGCCTGAATCGACACGTCCAGTGCGCTGACCGCCTCATCGCACACCACAAACTTCGGATTCAGCGCCAAAGCCCGTGCGATGCAGATGCGCTGGCGCTGGCCACCGGAAAACTCGTGTGGGTACCGCGCGATGTGGTAGTCGCTCAATCCGCACTTGGCGATGATCTCATGGAC
>JAVBTW010000320.1:0-6759 GCA_031555975.1 Eubacteriales bacterium | reverse complement strand
CCCCCGCGGCCCCCCCCCCCCCCCCCGCCTCGACCCCCCCCACACCCTCACGCCGCCCCCCCCCCCGCCCTCCTCCGTCCGTGCGGGTCCCGCCCGACCCCGCCCGGACGCACGGGACGCCTGCGCTTGGCGTGGCCGCATCACCCTAAACCGCATCAACCCGTAGCTCGAACCATAACCGTTGCGTCGCGACGCTGCGCGATCAAAGAGACACAGTGTGTGAGCGGCGTCTATAAGCCGAGTTCTGTCTTGGACGGCCATCTATCTAGGCCTGCGGTTGCCAGCAGGCTCAAGCGATTACCTGGACGCTGGCGGGCTACCATTAACGCGTCCTTATCAATCTTGCACCAGGTGGGGTTTACAGAGCGGACAAGTCGCCATGCCGCTGGTGAGCTCTTACCTCGCCTTTCCATCCTTACCTGAGCGGCCAAAGCCGCCATCGGCGGTATATCTCTGTTGCACTTTCCTTGGAGTCGCCTCCACCGGGGGTTACCCGGCACCCTGCCCTATGGAGCTCGGACTTTCCTCACGCACCCAAAGATGCCTGCGGCCGTCCGGCGCCCTCACACACATTGTCGTTTGCGAAGTTTATGCTTCCGTCGGCACGTACAGGATGCGGCCGCAGTTGTCGCAGCACACGATCTTTTCGCCGGCCTTGACCTCGCGCAGCACCACATTCGGCTGGCTCATGTAGCAGCCGGAACACTGATCGCCGGACAGCATCGCCATGGGCGTCGCCGAGTGCTGTTTGATGGCCTTGTAGCGATCAAGCAACCCTTTGTCGATGCCAGCGGTGTATTTTTCGGCGTTCTGGCGCAGCTGGCTGAGCGTGGCGGTGTCGCGCTTGAACTCCTCATCGTAGATCTCTTTCACCTGATCATACTCCGCCTTGGCCTTGGCGGCGCGAACGCGAATCTCGCGCTGACGCTGGTCCAGCACTTCCGCGTCCTTCTGCATCCGGGCCAGTTCCTGCTCGTAGTGGGTCAGCGAATCGAGCAGCCTCTGGACGGCAGCTGCCTGTTTCTCGATCTCCTCAGGATCATCGGGTGCGCTCTGCGCGTAGGCTTTCACCTGCGCGTCAACCAACTCACCCAGGCGCGCTGCTTCTGCCTCGATGGCTTCCTTGCGGTCCGCCTTGTCGATGGTGTCCTGTTCGATGGTCTTCATGCTGTTTTGTTGTTCCATGATGAAGTTGCGGTTTTTCAGCAGCTTCTGGCGGTTCGGCGCCTGGCGCATGTCAGCCTCAAACTTGTCAGCCTCCATGTCCACCTGCATGTATTTCCACAAAAGATCTAACTGCAACGGTATTCCTCCCTATGGTCCCTATACAAATGGATGGAACTCACTTTCCATCACGCGCAAACTATATTGTATCGCATTTGCCCGCGTTTGTAAACAGTGCGCGAGGGCATTTACCGATAAATGTTCGGTTTCGTAGTGTCCAGCGTCGATCACCGCAAGCCCCATCTGCACGGCGGCCAGCGCGTCATGATGCCTGATCTCGCCCAACAGATAGCAGTCTGCGCCCGCTTCCTGGGCAAACGTCCAGAACTCGCTGCCCGCGCCGCCGCAAGCCGCAACCCTATTCAGCGCCCGATCCGCGCCGTAGACCCGCGCATGAGGGTTGATCCGCTCGCGCACACAGCATGCCAAATCCCTCAGCGTCCCCTGATAATCACCGATGGTGACCAGCCCGTCCCGCAGCTGCGACAGGTTCTTGACGAACACTTCTCTGGCGAGGATCTCGGAAACGCCGCCATGGGCCGCGTCGAAATTGGTGTGCGCGGCGATCATGGCGATGCCCGATTTGATCAGCTCCGCGATGACCATGCCTTCAGCGTCGTCCAAGCGCATGTTGCGCCTGCCCCGGAACATCACCGGGTGGTGTGTCAAGATGAGCTGAGCGCCCTTTTCCTTGGCTTCCCGCGCCGCGCCCATGGTCAGGTCGAGCGCCACCAACACAGCGTCAACCTCCGCATCCGGATGCCCAATCAGCAGCCCCACATTGTCGTCGGGTTCGGCGGTCTCGAATGGGGCGAATTCATTCACCAACGCCAAAATGTCCTTGACGGTTGCTTTCTTCATAGAGTATCCCCTCCCAGCACTCAACCTCAAACCGCAGCGCAGCGCGCCACGGCGCGTCGCCCTCCTCCGCCCCCCGCAGCGCCTTTTGGGCGATGCGCGATTGGCGGTCGGCGTATTCCTTGAGCAACAGTGGTCTGTCCCTCAACAGACACGGACCGACCAGCAACTCGCGTTCCGTATACCGGCTCTCGCCCGCCGAGGCCGCGATGAGCACATACCAGCGCCCGGCTGCGCGCACGAGCCGCTCCGCAACGATGCGGAAGCCCGCGCCCGAGAGCCGTTCGCGCAGCGCGTACTGGGCCACGTTGGGTTGCAGTACGAGTCTGCAGTCCCGCAAACGATCCGCCCCGCGCTCCAGAATGTTCGCGATGAGCTGTCCGCCCATCCCGGCAATCACACAGGCATCCGCGGGTCCGGTCATCGCGAAGGCGCCATCGCCCACACAGAAAGAAGCGCGGGCGCTCAAGCCGAGCCTGTCCGTCAGCACGCGCGCCTTCGTCAGCGATTCGGCGCTGATGTCCAAAAATTGGACGCGCTCCGCCAACCCATTCTGCAAGAGATACGCGCCCAGCCTGCCATGGTCTGCACCGATGTCGGCCACGCACGTTCGCGGGCCCAACAGTTCGGCGATGGTTGCGAGGCGGGGATCGAGGATAAGTTTGGTCATGTGCGCGTTCCTTTTCCCGCATCCTGCGTCAAGCGTCTTCCTGTGTCACGGGTCTTGCAGCATTACGCACGATGTGTCCGGTCATCCGCTTCCCATTGGCGGTCATCCTGAGCGAAGCGAAGGATCTTCTTCAAATCAAGAGGAAGATCCTTCGCATTTCGCGGGATGACCGCCAACGCAGTCATCCGGTTTGTCAATCGAGTGAATCCTTCAGCTTCCGTGACCGGCTTGGGTGCCGGAGTTTTCTCAGCGCCTTGGCCTCGATCTGCCGTATGCGCTCTCGCGTCACCTTGAAATACTTGCCCACTTCTTCCAGTGTCCTGGCCCTGCCGTCTTCCAGACCGAACCGCAGCTTGAGCACCTTTTCTTCGCGCGGGGTCAGTGTGGACAGCACGGACAGCAGCTGCTCTTTCAGCAGCGTAAACGCGGCTGCGTCGGCCGGGGCGGGCGCGTCGTCGTCGGGAATGAAGTCGCCAAGGTGGCTGTCCTCTTCCTCGCCGATGGGCGTCTCCAGGGAGACCGGCTCCTGGGCGATCTTGATGATCTCGCGCACCTTTTCTTCGCTGATCCCCATCTCCTGGGCGATCTCCTCAGGCGAAGGCTCGCGGCCGTATTCCTGCAGCAACTGACGCGAAACGCGGATCAGCTTGTTGATGGTCTCAACCATGTGCACGGGGATGCGGATGGTGCGGGCCTGATCCGCGATGGCGCGCGTGATGGCCTGTCGGATCCACCATGTGGCATAGGTGGAGAACTTGAAACCCTTGCGGTAGTCAAACTTTTCCACGGCTTTGATGAGGCCGAGGTTTCCTTCTTGGATCAGGTCCAGAAACAGCATGCCGCGTCCCACATAGCGCTTGGCGATGGAGACCACCAGTCGAAGGTTCGCCTCGGCCAGACGGCGCTTGGCCTCCTGATCGCCCTGCTCCATGCGCAGCGCGAGCTCAATCTCCTCTTCCGCGGACAGCAGCGGCACTTTTCCGATCTCTTTGAGGTACATGCGGACCGGGTCATCGATGGAAATGCCTTCCGGGACGGAAAGGTCCAAGTCCTCCTCAGCAACATCAATGATGGGATCGGGTTCAGCCTCTTCCTCGGCCAATTTGGCCTCGTTGACGACCTCGATGCCCACATTGTCCAATGCTTCGAGGATTTTGTCGATCTGCTCGGTGTCCAGCTCCAGCTCGCCAACCTGCTCGATGATCTCCTTGTAGGTCAGCATGCCCTTGGCCTTGCCGATCTCCATCAATTCTCGCACACGAGCGGAGACACTTTCCGAGTTTGCTTTGTTCATCGGGACCCTCCCTTTCGACTCTTCAGTCGATCCACTTGTTGTGTAAGTTGTTGTATCTGCTCAATCAAGGCCTTCCGCTCTTCGCCGGATGCGCTTGCGGTCTGTTCGATGAGGCTCGCCTTCATCTGATCTATGCGGTGGATCTGGATCGTGTTGATACAGTCTTCCGCCTCTTCAAGCGCGCTCTTCTCCTCGGATATGACCTCGGCGTTCAGCGCATCGGTGACACGGGTTCGCGCCTCGCCGTCGAGCTGATCCACGATCGTCGCGGCAGGTTCGCCGTCCAATAGCCGACGTGCGATGTCTTTGTAGAGCGGTGTCTCGAAATCGTCCAGGCTCACTGTGCTGTCTGGAACCAGCTTGCGCGACAGCAGCCTGAGCAGTGACTGTTCCGCTTTTTCGTACGCTGGCGCGTCTGCGTCTTTCCGGGCGGGTGTCCGCTTGGGCGCCGGTTTTTTTTCCGGTTTAAGCAACTCTGTGCCCAACTGTGCGGCCAGCGCCTCCCGGGTGAACCCGGTTTCAATGATCAACCGCTGCAGATGCGATTCGATCTCGATGGGGTTTTTCAGCTGGCGCAGGATCTGGCAACACCGGATGGCGTAATCCATTCTGCCCTGATCGTCCGTCAAATCGTACTCATCCTTGGCTCGAAGCATGCGGTATTCAGTGGCGCTGAGGGGTCTTAATTGTTCGAAACCCAGGATCCCGTGCATGCGCACGAAGTCGTCCGGGTCCTGCCCATCGGGAAACACGAGCACACGGGCGCGAACGTCACCCACCTCGTCAAAAATCTCCAGTGCGCGCAGGATGGCCTTCTGGCCGGCGCTGTCGCCGTCATAACACACCAGCACCTCGGGCGCATAGCGTTTGATGAGCTTGGCTTGCTCCAAGGTCAGCGCCGTGCCCAGCGTGGCAACGACGCCGGTCGCCCCGGCTTTCCTCAGTGAAACGGTGTCCATATACCCCTCCACCAGGATCATCCGCCTGACGGGCGTCTCTTTTTTTACCATATTCATGGCATAGAGTCCCTGGCGCTTGTTAAAGACCGGCGTGTCTGAGGTGTTGAGGTATTTGGGTTGCGCGTCTCCCATGGCGCGACCGCCGAAACCCACCACTCTGCCCTGCGCATTGATGATGGGAAACATGGCGCGGCCACGGAACATGTCGTAGGTGCGTCCGTCCTTCTGGCCGATAAGCCCGGACATCAGCAGTTCTTCATCGGTGAACCCTTCGTCGTTCAGCGCCTGTTGCAGTGCGCCGCGCCGGTCAGGCGATGCGCCCAGCCCAAACCTGCGGATGGCGGGGTCATCGAGACCGCGCTTGTGCAGGTAACTGAGGACAGCTGCGCCTTCGGGTTCGTAGAGCCGTTGGTGAAAGTACTTGGCGGCGGCTTGGTTGGCGAGATAGAGCCGGTCTTTCAGCTCACGAGAGGGCGCGTCCTTGCTTGATTCAGCGCGGTCCGGCAGCGGCAGGTGCGCACGCTCGGCCAACATGGCGACGGCCTCCATGAACTCCAAATGTTCCTGTTGCATCACAAAGTGAATGGCTGTGCCTCCCTCGTGGCAGCCGAAGCAGTAATACATTTGTGCGTCGGGGTCCACGGAGAAGGAGGGGGTTTTCTCGTGATGGAACGGGCACAGTCCCCAATAGCGGCGGCCTTTGGGTTTCAGCTGGACATAACCGGACACGACATCCACGATGTCCAATCGAGCGCGCAGGTCATCGAAGAAAGAATCCGGCAACCTGCCTGCCATGTACACAACCCGCCTTTCCCGACTATGTATTCGCCACAGACGGCCGTTTTCCTGCCATGATGCGCCGGTCTGCGACAAATTAATCGAGCAGAAACAATGGAGGGAGCTGGATGACATCGCCTTCATTATTCCGCCCTTTATGCATGCTATATACCACACGCATCGCGAAAAACCCTGCAGAACCGCAAACTTTACGTTTGGCAATGCCTGGAGGTCAGCGCCCACCGGCCTATCAAGGCGTCAGCCGAGGCTCCAGTGCCGCCGGCGGAATCGCGCTCAACTTTTGCCAAACAGAAAGGGCGGCAGTTGTGCACCGCCGCCCCGCCTTTGACCTCTATGCCTTACATGCGCTCGGGATAGAGCTTCACTTCCGCTTCATCGGTCCACTTTTGGACCTCGGCCTCGTAAACTTCGCTCTTCTTCGTCTCCAGCGCAGTCTCCCTCAGGCTCTCCTTCACGGCTTCAAAATCCGCGGCGCCCGCCGGGACATCGCTCACGTACTTGATGAAGTGGCATCCATTCTGACCGTACACCGGACCAGACACGTCGCCAATCTTCGCCAGCGCCATCGCGCCTTCCTGGAACGCCGGATCCCACATCGTCGAGGACGCGCTCACCGCATAGCCAACACTCATGGTCGGTTCACTCTTCATGCCCGGGTCATCGCCGTACTCCGCGATTAGCGCATCAAAGTCTTCGCCTGCCTCGATCTTCGCCTGAACCTCGGCACCCTTCGGAGCCAGCGCTTCCTGTACCGTTGCCTTCGCTTCAGCCAACTGCGCTTCCAGCTCCACCTTCTTCGCGTTCAGCTCGTCCAGCGTCATCGAGTTATAATCCGGCTCTTCTAACTGCTGATCATCGACAGGGATCTGATCATCATCAGTCGCATCCGCGGTCAGCGCCTCGGCATTGGCCTCCTCAGCGGGCTCTTCGGTCGCGACCGGCTCCAACGTGGCCTC